>JBKBVA010000021.1:0-16029 GCA_046289665.1 Allosphingosinicella sp. | reverse complement strand
GCCAGCCGCCGCCGCCACCCGTTCGAGGGCGTCGCGCGAGAAGGCGCAGCCGACGCCGGCCGAGGGGAGGGCGGCGCCGAGCCACTGGCGCACGACCATCTCCTTAGCGTGGGATTCGGCGAATTCGTCCGCGTAATGGCCGCCGACCCAGCGCGAATTGGGATCGATCAGCGGCAGGACGGGGAGCTGGACGAGGTCGAAGCGGCCGCAGAGGCGGCCGTAGAGGGCGGGTTCGGCGGAGTGGACGACGTCCTCGGCATCGTGGAGCACCACCGCCTTCGCCCGCCACCCCTCCGCCTGCTCGTCGGCGAGGAGCGCGCGCCACAGGCCGTTCAGGCAATCGGCCTTGGTGGTGGGGCCGGGACGGGCGCCGACCACGCGGCGGACACGCGGATCCGCGACCGCGGCGACGGCGGCGGAGGTCTCCGGATCGTTCGGATAGCAGCCGACATAGAGGCGCAGGTCCGCCTCCTCCCAGGCGGCGAGGGCGGCGCGGAGCATGGCGCCGATCACCGCCGATTCGTCCCAGGCGGGGATGAAGACGGCGAGGCGGCCTTGGCTTTCCGGCGGCGGCAGATCGGCGATGGAGGGCGCCGGCCTGGCGAGGCGGGCGGCCTTCAGGCCGATCCAGATCAGGTCTACCGCGAGGTCGCCGAGGCCGAGCAGCAGGAAGCCGACGGCCGCGAAGAACGCGGCCTCGCGCATGACGATTTCCGCCGCCCCGAACAGCGGCCCGACCACATCCATACGATTCGCCCCCGAATCGGATGAAACATCATCGATTTTGGAGGAAAATGTCGCAAGGACTTTGTGGTCTGTGGCGGTGCGGTGGGAGGCGCCGGCGCCTTTTTCGCCGGGGGATTGCTTCGCTGCGCTCGCAATGACGGGGGGCGAGGGGCGGAGGCGGGGCGGCGCGGCTTTCCCCATAATGGAGCATTAAGCGGCGCCTGCGGGCCCGCCTTGCTCCAGATCGGACGCAGCTTGGCGCGACCTGGCGGCGCGGCGGGCGCAGCATCTCTCCCTTCGGGGGAGAGGCGGATTGGCGCGGATTTCGTGGAGGCTGGTGCTGGCGGGGGCGCTGGGGGCGCTCGGCGCGCCAGCGGCGGCCGACCCGGCCGAGATCCACACCTTCCACTGCCTCCACGGCTGCCCGATGGGCGCGGCCGAGACCAACGACCTGATCGTGCGGGAGATCTACACGCTCTCCTCCAACGACCTCACCAAGTTCGCCGACTGGGTCGCCTATCGGGTGACGAAGGAGACGATCGGCAGCTCCGAAGGCCGGGCGTGGAAGGCCGACCCGTGGCTCGGCGAGGCCGAGACGCTGGAGCCGGCCGATTATAGCGGCGCGCCCAGAGCCTTGCAGATCGACCGCGGCCATCAGGCGCCGCTCGCCAGCTTCTCCGGCACGCCGCACGCGGCCGACACCAATTACCTGTCCAACATCACGCCGCAAAAGGCCGCGCTCAACCAGGCGAGCTGGATGCACCTCGAGACCGCGGAGCGCCGGCTCGCCGCGCGCGCCAGCGTCTACGTGCTGACCGGGCCGCTGTTCGAGAGCGCGATGCCGACCCTGCCGCGCGCCGACGAGCCGCACCGCATGCCCTCCGGCTACTGGAAGGTGGTCGCAATCGAGGAGGAGGGGGCGATGCGTGTCGCCGCCTTCCTGTTCCCGCAGGAGACGCCGCGCAGCGCCCGTTATTGCGACATGCGCGTGCCGATCGCCGACGTCGAGCGGCGCGCGCTGCTGCGCCTCTTCCCACGCCTTTCCGCCCGCAATTTCCGGCCGCTCGACGCCGGACTGGGCTGCCCACCCGAGGAGATACGGCCATGAAGTTCGCAACCATCCTGCTCGCCGCCGCCACGCTCGCGCTCGGCCCGGCCTCGCTCAACCCCTGCGCGGCGGGCGCCGCCGGGGCGACGGCGGCGGCGTGCTGCAAGATCTGCTCGAAGGGCAAGGCCTGCGGGAACAGCTGCATCGCCCGCGACAAGACGTGCCACAAGGGCAAGGGCTGCGCCTGCAACGGCTGAGCCGCGCGCACGCCAAACGTCCCGAAATGGCGCGACGCGGCGGTGGCGCCCGGCGCCGAAATGATCTAGCTTGGGTTCACCGGGTGCGAATTCAGCTTCCGCATCTGACACTGCCGGGTGGGCCGGCCACAGGCGCCCCAGGCGGCGCCGCCGCGCCGGCCCACCCGGGCTTTTGCTCCGCCCCCGGCCGTCCCTCCGCTCGCCGCCCCGCGCCGCCGCGCGCGTAAAGGCATTCCCTCCCGCGCATCGAGCCGTTAGGGGGCTTGGCAAGCGATAAGGGAGCACGATGGCCCAACCGATCTTCCGCCGCGGCGGGCGCTCAGCGCTTCGCCAGTTCCTCGACAGCGAAGCGGCAGGCGGCATCCTGCTGATGGCCGCCGCCGCGCTCGCCATGATCGTGGCGAACAGCCCGCTTTCCGGCCTCTATTACGATTTCGTCCACGCCGAGACCGGGCCGGTGCTCACCGAGAAGCTCGGGCCGATGAACGTCCATTTGTGGATCAACGACGGGCTGATGGCGATCTTCTTCCTGCTCGTCGGGCTCGAGATCAAGCGCGAGTTCGTCGACGGCAGCCTGTCGACCTGGGACAAGAGGCGCCTGCCGATCATCGCCGCCGCGGCCGGCATGGTCGTCCCCGCCGCCATCTATCTGGTGCTGACGTCGGGAGAGCCCGGCCTCGCCCGCGGCTGGGCGATTCCCGCCGCGACCGACATCGCCTTTGCGATCGGCGTCCTCGCCTTGCTCGGCAAGCGCGCGCCGACCAGCCTCAAATTGTTCCTCACCACCGTCGCCATCGCCGACGACATGGGCGCGGTGGCGATCATTGCGCTCGCTTATACCGAATCGCTCAACACGCTCGCCTTGCTCGCGGCGGCGGCGATCCTGCTCGTCATGTACTTCCTCAACAAGGGCGGGGTGCGTTCGCTGACCTGGTACATGATCGCGGCGGGCGGCCTGTGGTACGCGGTGCTGCTGTCCGGCGTCCACGCGACCATCGCCGGCGTGCTGGCGGCGATGATGATCCCGATCATCACCACGCCCGGCGCGCCCGATTCGCCCCACTCGCCGCTCCACAAGCTCGAACATGCGATCACCCCCTGGGTGGCGTTCGCGATCGTGCCCTTGTTCGGCTTCGCCAATGCCGGCGTCGATCTGGGCGGCATGGGCGCCGATGACATCCTGGCGCCGCTGCCGCTCGGTATCGCGGCGGGGCTGTTCGTCGGCAAGCAGATCGGCATCTTCGGCGCGGTGTGGCTGTGCGTGAAGCTCGGCATCGCCCAGAAGCTGCGCGGCGCCACCTGGCTGCAGATCTACGCCGTCTCGATGCTGTGCGGCATCGGCTTCACGATGAGCCTGTTCATCGGCGCCCTCGCCTTCCCGGGCAATGCGGAGCTGATCGAGGAGGCCAAAATCGGCGTGCTGCTCGGCTCGCTGCTGTCGGCAGTGGTCGGCTTCATGATCCTGCGCTTCGCCAGGCCCGCTTCCGACTATCTGGAGGTCGAGGCGAAAGCGCGCAGCGAATTCCTGACCGAAGGCTATCCCAACTGGCAGGACGAGGAGAAGAAATGAGACTGTTCCCGCTCATCGCCGCGCTGTTCCTCGCGGCCTGCGCCACCGCGCCCGCCGGCCGGGACAGCCTCGACGCGATCGCCGCCGACTATGTGAAGATGCAGCTCGAGATAGGCGAGCGGGAAGAGGGCTATATCGACGCTTATTACGGCCCGAGCGAGTGGCAGGCGGCGGCCAAGGCCTCGGCCCGCACCCCGGCCGAGCTGGCGGCGGCGACGGCGGCGCTGACCGCGCGGACGCAGGCGGTGGCGCCCGACGACGCGATGGAGCAGAGGCGCCGCGCCTTCCTCCTCGCCCAGCTCAAGGCGGCCGAGACCCGGCTGCGCATGATGCAGGGCGAGAAGCTGAGCTTCGCCGACGAGGCGGAGGGGCTGTTCGGCGTGCGGCCGGAGCTGCAGGAGCTGTCCAGCTACGATCCGGTGCTGGCGCGGATCGAGGCGCTGGTGCCGGGGACGGGCCCGCTCGCCGATCGGGTCGACGCCTTTCAGGAGCGCTTCACCATCCCCAGGGACCGGCTGCAGCCGGTGTTCGACGCCGCCATCGCCGAGTGCAGGCGGCGGACGGCCGAGCATGTCGCTCTGCCGTCCGACGAGCGCTTCACGATGGAGTTCGTCACCGACAAGAGCTGGTCGGGCTACAATTGGTACAAGGGCGACGCGACCAGCCTCATCCAGATCAACACCGACCTGCCGATCCGGATCAGCCGCGCCGTCGATCTCGGCTGCCACGAAGGCTATCCCGGCCACCACGTCTTCAACATGCTGCTCGAGCAGAGGCTGGCGAAGGAGCGCGGCTGGGTCGAATACAGCGTCTATCCGCTCTATTCGCCGCAAAGCTTCATCGCCGAAGGCTCGGCCAATTACGGCATCGAGCTCGCCTTCCCGGGCGAGGCGCGGCTCGAATATGAGACGCGGGCGCTCTACCCGCTGGCCGGCATCCCGACCGGCGGGGCGGCGGATTACCTCAAGCTGCTCGACGCGATGAAGGACCTGTCCGGCGCCCGCTTCACCATCGCGCGCGACTATCTGGAGGGGCGGATCACCCGCGACCAGGCGGTGGCGCTGACCCAGAAATACCAGCTCGTCTCCAAGGCGCGCGCCGAGCAGTCGATTTCCTTCACCGACCAGTATCGCAGCTACGTGATCAATTACGGCCTGGGGCTCGACATGGTGCGCGCCTATGTGGAGGGCGCCGGCGACAGCGAGGCGGCGCGCTGGGCGGCGATGGAGCGGATCCTGTCCGAGCCGACGCTGCCGGGCGACCTGCGGCGGTGAGGTCTACCGTCATGCCAGCGAAGGCTGGCATCCATGCAGAATCTTCCAAGGCCGGGGCTGCGCGAACACCGCATAGACCCCAGCCTTCGCTGGGGTGACGGTAAGGTGAAAGTCTTCTTCGACTCGCGCCAGAGCGGCCACGCGCCGGCGGTGGAGCTGCACAACGGGGCGTTCGTTCCCTTTGCCGAGCATCCGGGGCGGGTGGCGGCGATGCTGGCCGCGCTGGGCGCGACGGAGGCGGCGGTCGACCATGGCGAGGCGCCGCTGCTCGCGGTGCATCCGAGGGACTATCTCGATTTCCTCAAACGGGCCCATGACGACTGGCGCGCCGCCGGGCGGGCCGGCGATGCGGCGGGCTATGTCTGGCCGGTGGTCGGCCGCCGCCCGCTCGACCTCGACCGGATCGACGCGCGGCTCGGGCGGTACAGCTACGACGCCTCGACGCCGATCGCCGAGGGGACGTGGGAAGCGACCTACTGGTCGGCCCAGTCGGCGCTGACCGCGCTCGACGCGGTGCTGGCGGGGGACGGGAGCGCCTTCGCTTTGTGCCGGCCGCCCGGCCACCATGCCGGCGCCGACTATATGGGCGGCTATTGCTACTTGAACGCCGCCGCGGTGACGGCGCAGACGGCCTGCGCGGCCGGACGCCGCGTCGCCATCCTCGACGTCGATTATCACCACGGCAACGGCACGCAGGACATCTTCCTGGAGCGCGGCGACGTCTTCTTCGCCTCGATCCACGCCGACCCGCGGACCGACTATCCCTTCTACTGGGGCCATGCGGACGAGGCGGGCGTCGGGCCGGGCGAAGGCGCGACGCTGAACCTGCCGCTGCCGCGCGGCACCGGCTGGCGCGACTACGAACCGGCGCTGGCGCAGGCGCTGGAGGCGATCGCCGCCTGGGGCGCGGACCTGCTGGTCGTGTCGTTCGGGGCGGACACCTATGCCGGCGACCCGATCAGCTTCTTCGCCGTCGAGACGGCGGAGTATCGGGACATGGCACGGCGCATCGCGGCGGCCGGGCTGCCGGCGGTGGTGGTGATGGAAGGCGGCTACGCCGTGGACGCGCTGGGCGCGAACGTGGCGCGTTTTCTGAGCGGGTTCTGACGCAACGCGTCACCCCAGCGAAGGCTGGGGTCCATGCTGCACCGGTGCGGGTCTCCGACGACTGCGGATGTGCGCCGAGTCAGCAGGGATGCCAGCCTTCGCTGGCATGACGGCGAAAGTGTCTGCTCCCGTTCTCTTGACGGGAACAACCACTACAGCTTCTCGGTCAGTTCCGGGACCACCTTGAAGAGGTCGCCGACCAGGCCGAAGTCGGCGACCTGGAAGATCGGGGCGTCTTCGTCCTTGTTGATGGCGACGATGGTCTTGGAATCCTTCATGCCGGCGAGGTGCTGGATGGCGCCGGAAATGCCGATCGCGATGTAGAGGTCCGGCGCGACGATCTTGCCGGTTTGGCCGACCTGGTAATCGTTGGGCGCATAACCCGCATCGACCGCGGCGCGGCTGGCGCCGACGGCGGCGCCCAGTTTGTCGGCGAGCGGATCTATATACTGGTGGAACTGATCCGAGGAGCCAAGCGCGCGGCCGCCCGAGACGATGATCGACGCGCTGGTCAGCTCTGGACGCTCGGAGGCGGCGATCTCGGCGCCGACGAAGCTGGAGAGGCCGGCATCGCCTTCGATGACGATCGGGTTGACCGTCGCCGAGCCGCCCTCGCGCGCCGCCTTGTCGAAGGCGGTGCCGCGGACGGTGAGCACCTTCTTGGCGTCCGACGACTTGACCGTCGCCACCGCATTGCCGGCGTAGATCGGGCGGACGAACGTGTCCTCGCTTTCGATCGCGATGACGTCGGAAATCTGCATGACGTCGAGCAGGGCGGCGACGCGCGGCGCGATGTTCTTGCCGGTGGTCGTCGCGGCGGCGACGAAGACGTCGTAATCCTCCATCAGCTTGACGGCGAGCGGGGCGATATTCTCGGCCAGATTGTGGGCATAGGCATCGCCGGCGGCCGAGTGGACCGCGCCGACGCCGTCCACCTTGGCGGCGAGATCGGCGAGATCGGCGGTGTTGTCGCCGGCGACGAGCAGGTCGACGCTGCCCAGCTTCGCGGCCGCGGTGACGGCGGAGAGGGTGGCGTCCTTCAGCTGGCCGCCTTCATGTTCGACGAGAACGAGGCACTTCATCCGATCACTCCCACGGTCCTGAGGCGGTCGATCAGCTCGTCGACCGAGGCCACCTTGATGCCGGCTTCGCGCTTGGGCGGCTCGGCCACATTGAGCGTCGTCAGCCGCGGCGCGATGTCGACGCCGTAATCGTCGGGCGACTTGGTCGCGAGCGGCTTCGACTTGGCCTTCATGATGTTCGGCAACGAGGCGTAGCGCGGCTCGTTGAGGCGCAGGTCGGTGGTGACGATGGCGGGAAGCTTCAGCTTCACCGTCTCGAGCCCGCCGTCCACCTCGCGGGTGACGTTGACGCTCTCGCCCTCGACCTCGACCTTCGAGGCGAAGGTGCCCTGGCCCCAGCGCAGCAAGGCGGCGAGCATCTGGCCGGTCTGGTTGGAATCGTCGTCGATCGCCTGCTTGCCGAGGATGACCAGCTGCGGGCTCTCCTCCTCCGCGATCTTCGCGAGGATCTTGGCGACGGCGAGCGGCTCGACCTCGGCGTCGGTCTGGACGAGGATCGCGCGGTCGGCGCCCATGGCGAGGGCGGTGCGCAAGGTCTCCTGCGCCTTGGCCGGGCCGATCGAGACGGCGACGATCTCGGTCGCGACGCCCTTTTCCTTGAGGCGGATCGCTTCCTCGACGGCGATCTCGTCGAAGGGGTTCATGCTCATCTTGACGTTGGCGAGATCGACCCCCGAGCCGTCGGCCTTGACCCGCGGCTTCACGTTGTAATCGATCACCCGTTTCACGGGGACGAGAATTTTCATGTTCGCTCCTTCACCTGGCCGTCACCCCGGCGAAGGCCGGGGTCTCGGAACGAGAGGGCTGAGGTGCCCTTCACCCGACGAGATCCCGGCCTTCGCCGGGATGACGCGTGTGTGCCGGGGCCGCTACCCTGCCCCTTACGTTAACGTCAAGCCGCGTCCTTCACCGCCGCGACGATCTTCTTCGCCGCGTCGCCGAGATCGTTGGCGGGCACGATGGCGAGGCCGGAATCGGCGAGGATGCGCTTGCCTTCCTCGACGTTGGTGCCCTCCAGCCGGACGACGAGCGGCACCTTCAGGTCCACCTCGCGCGCCGCGGCGACGATGCCGTTGGCGATGATGTCGCAGCGCATGATGCCGCCGAAGATGTTGACGAGGATGCCCTTCACCGCGGGATCGGAAAGGATGATCTTGAACGCCGCCGTCACCTTCTCCTTGTTGGCGCCGCCGCCGACGTCGAGGAAGTTGGCCGGGAAGGCGCCGTTCAGCTTGATGATGTCCATCGTCGCCATGGCGAGGCCCGCGCCGTTCACCATGCAGCCGATGTCGCCGTCGAGCTTGATGTAGGCGAGGTCGTATTTGGACGCCTCGACCTCGGCCGGATCCTCCTCGGTCTCGTCGCGCAGCGCCTCGACGTCGGGGTGGCGGAACATGGCGTTCGAATCGAAGCTCATCTTGGCGTCGAGGACGAGCAGTTTGCCGTCTTCGGTCTCGACCAGGGGATTGATCTCGAGCATGTCGCTGTCGAGCGCCAGGAAGGCGTCGTAGAGCTGGCGGCTGAGCTTCTGCGCCTGCTTGGCGAGATCGCCCTTGAGCTTCAGCGCCGCCGCGACGGCGCGGCCGTGATGGGGCATGAAGCCCTGGGCCGGATCGATGGTGATCGTCTCGATCTTCTCGGGAGTCGCATGGGCGACCTCCTCGATGTCCATGCCGCCCTCGGTCGAGGCGACGACGGCGACGCGGCCGCTGGCGCGATCGACGAGAAGGGCGAGATAATATTCCTTGGCGATGTCGACGCCGTCGGTGACGTAGAGGCGGTTGACCTGCTTGCCCTCCTCGCCGGTCTGGACGGTGACGAGGGTGTTGCCGAGCATTTCCTCGGCATTGCGGCGGACTTCGTCGACCGACTTGGCGAGGCGGACGCCGCCCTTGGCGTCGGGGCCCAATTCCTTGAACTTGCCCTTGCCGCGGCCGCCGGCGTGGATCTGGGCCTTGACGACGTAGAGCGGCCCCGGGAGCCTTTCGGCCGCCGCGGCGGCTTCGTCGGCGCTCATCGCGGCGTGGCCGGCGGGGACGGGAATGCCGTGCTTCGCCAGCAATTCCTTGGCCTGATATTCGTGGACGTTCATGGCGGGGAGATTTTCCTCACAGGACGGTGGTCGCCGCGCCCTAAAGCACAGCGGGGGCGGGAATCCAAGGGTGAGGCCGCCGGCTGGACCAGTCTAGCCGGCGATGGCGCAGCCGACCCCGGCGCGGGTCATGACGCCATAGACTTCGGGATCGAGCGCGGCCCGGTAGTGGCGCAGGAACTGGCCCAGCGTCATGTCCCGCAGGTTCCGGTCGGTGCTCTTGCCGAGCCGGGCGATGGAGTGAAGCTGGTCCCTCGACAGCCGGTCGACCATCCGCTCGGCGACGCAGCCGGCGACCGAGCGGGAGAGGCCGGCGTCCATCAGGTTGCTGCGGATGCGGCTTTCGTAGCTGTGGGCGCAGGCGCCGAGCGCCAGCGAGAGGGCGGCGGCGGCGAGGAACGGGGCTCTGGTCATGGGGCTCTCCGGCAAAGGGGTCCTGAAGGCAAACCGACCGGGCGCATCTGCCGTTCCACGCCGCCTGCTAGGCGAGGGGCGCGCCAGCGGCTAAGGCGCGGGAATGACCGACGCCGCCATCTCGATCCGCGACCTTCAGAAGACCTACAAGGGGGGCAAGCGCGCGCTGGAAGGCGTCAGCCTCGACGTTCCGCGCGGGCAGATCTTCGGCCTGCTGGGGCCGAACGGGGCGGGCAAGTCTACGCTGATCAACATCCTCGCCGGCCTCGTCAACAAGAGCGGCGGGACGGCGTCGATCTGGGGCTTCGACATCGACCGCCACCCGCGCAACGCCAAGGCCTCGATCGGCATCGTGCCGCAGGAGATCGTGTTCGATCCCTTCTTCACGCCGTCCGAGACCCTGGAGATGCAGGCGGGGCTGTACGGCGTCCCGAAGGACCGGAGGCAGACGGCCGAGCTGCTGCGCGCGGTGCATCTGGAGGACAAGGCGAACGCCTATTCGCGCACGCTTTCGGGCGGCATGAAAAGGCGGCTGCTGGTCGCCAAGGCGATGGTCCATTCCCCGCCGATCCTGGTGCTCGACGAGCCGACCGCGGGCGTCGACATCGAGCTTCGCCAGCAGCTCTGGGCCTATGTGCGCGAATTGAACGCGCGCGGCGTCACCATCGTGCTTACCACCCACTATCTGGAAGAGGCCGAGGAGCTTTGCGACCGGATCGCGATCATCAACCACGGCCAGCTGATCGCCAACGAGGCGACGCGTACGCTGGTCGGCATGGCGCTGGAGAAAGCGGTGGAGGTGACGGTGGACCGCGACGTCGCCGCCCTCCCCTCCGCCTCCTGCTTCGACAAGATCGCGCTCAAGGGCGAGCGCACGCTCGCCATCACCTACAGGAAGGACCGGGTGAATGCGGGCGAGGTGCTCGCCGCCCTGCAGGACGAGGGCTACGGCATCGTCGACGTCTCGACCCGCGAGGCGGACCTGGAGGACGTGTTCCTGAACCTCACCCGCGCCGCGAACGCGCCGCATGGCTGAGGCGCAGGGCTACGACGTCATCGTCATCGGCTCCGGCGCCGCGGGGCTGTCGGCGGCGCTGACGCTGGCGCCCGGGCTGCGGGTCGCGGTGCTCGCCAAGGGGGACATTTCCTCGGGCTCGACCGCCTGGGCGCAGGGCGGGATCGCGGCGGTGCTGGAGCCGGGCGACACGTTCGACAGCCATGTCGAGGACACCATCTCCGCCGGCGCGGGGCTCAACGACCGCAAGGCGGTGGAGTTCGTCGTCGGCAGCGCGCCGGCGGCGATCGAGCGGCTGGCGGCGCTGGGCGTGCCGTTCGACGCGGGCGGCGAGGAACGCTGGCACCTGACCCGCGAGGGCGGGCACAGCCACCGCCGCATCGTCCACGTCGCCGACGCGACCGGCCGCGCCGTCCAGCAGGCGCTGGAGACGGCGGCGGCGGCCCACCCTAACGTCACCTTGATCCCCAACATGGTGGCGGTCGACCTGGTGACCGAGCGGCACGCCGTGACGGGCGACGGCGCGAAGCGGGTATGGGGCGTCTACGCGCTTGACCGGGACGGCGGCGGCGTGTCGCTGCTCACCGCGCGGGCGACGATCCTGGCGAGCGGCGGCGCGAGCCGGGCGTGGCTCTATTCGACCAACCCCAAAGGCTCGACCGGGGACGGCATCGCCATGGCGTGGCGGGCGGGCTGCCGAGTCGCGAACATGGAGTTCAACCAGTTCCACCCGACCTGCCTCTACAACCCCGAGGTCAAGAACTTCCTGATCACCGAGGCGATGCGCGGCGAGGGCGGGCATCTCAAGATCCCGGAGACCGGGCGGCGTTTCATGGCCGACTTCGACCCGCGCGGCGAGCTGGCGCCGCGCGACATCGTCGCCCGGGCCATCGACCATGAGCTGAAGCGGCTCGGCATCGACTTCGTCCACCTCGACATCAGCCACCGCGACCCGGACTTCGTCCGCGCCCATTTCCCGACCATCGCCGCGCGGCTCGCCGCGCCCGACATCGGCATCGACATCACCAGGGAGCCGATCCCCGTGGTGCCGGCGGCCCATTATACGTGCGGCGGCGTGATGGTGGATCTCGACGGGCGGACCGACGTGCCCGGTCTCTACGCGGCCGGCGAGGTGACGATGTCGGGGCTGCACGGCGCGAACCGGCTGGCATCCAACTCGGTGCTCGAATGCCTGGTCTTCGGCGTGGCCGCGGCCGAGGCGATCAACAAAGGCTGGGGCGACCTCCCCCCGCCGCCCGCCATCCGCCCCTGGGACGAGAGCCGGGTGACCGATTCGGACGAGGAAGTCGTCGTCCAGCACAATTGGCGCGAGATACGCCGGTTCATGTGGGACTATGTCGGGATCGTGCGCACCACCAAGAGGCTGGAGCGGGCGCTGCACCGGGTCGAGCTGCTGCGGCGCGAGACGGAGGATTATTACGGCCACTTCCGCGTCACCGCCGACCTCGTCGAGCTGCGCAACCTCGTCGAGGTCGCCGAGCTGATCGTGCGCTCGGCGCTGGCGCGCAAGGAGAGCCGTGGCCTCCACTACACGCTCGATTATCCCGAGACCCTGCCCGAGGCGAAGGACACGGTGCTGACGCCCTGACTTGCATGTAACTATGTTACATGGCAGCATGCCTCCCTCGCCAAGTCCCGGCGATCAGGAGATTTTCCATGCGTGCCATTCTCCCCATCGGCCTGTCCCTCGCCCTTGCCGCCTGCACCCAGGCGGCGCCCGATCCGCGCGGGGTGGCGCGCGACGAGGTGCTGCTCCAGGTCGTCGCCACCGGCCGGGCGGATTCGCGGCCGGACCAGGCGCGGTTCAGCGCCGGCGTCGAGACCATCGCCGGCACCGCCGCCGAAGCGAGCGCGCGCAACAACGAAGTGATGAACAAGGTGGCGGGCGCGCTGGAGCGGCTCGGCATCGGGAGCGACGACCTCCAGACCCGGCAGATCACCCTCAACCGCATCGACTACGGCCCCAATCGCGGCCGTTTCCAGGCGAACAACGTCATCGAGGTGCGGGTGCGCGAGGTGGCGAAGGCCGGGGAGGCGATCGCCGCCACCACCGAGGCGGGCGCGAACGTGCTGAGCGGCCCGAACCTCGCCGTCTCCGACCCCGAGGCGGCCAGCCGATCGGCCTATGCCAATGCCTACAAGGCCGCCCGCGCCCGGGCCGACGCCTATGCCGGGGCGGCGGGGCTGAAGGTCGCGCGAGTGCTGACCATCCGCGATTCCGGCGAAGGCGGCCATTACGGCCCCTATCCGATGGACGCGACGGTGGCGAACGAGGCGGCGCCGCCCCCGGTCGTCGCCCCGCCGGTGCGGCCGGGCGTCAATTCGAGCGAGGTGCGGGTACGCGCCGACTTCGCGCTGGCGCGGGACTAATCCCGGCAGCCCTGGACGAAGGCCTTCGCCAGCTCGGCAGGGGGCGGGGCGTGGGGGCCGCTGTTCTGGGCGCCATAATTGACGCCGATCGGCGTGCCGCCGGTAAGGATGGCCTCGAGTTCGGACGGAACCGGGCCGGTGCCGCTGACGCCGCCGCGCTGCCTGTCGCCGGCAAAGTCGGCGACGAGGGTGACGACGGTGCCGCCGGCGCCGAACGTCATCCGCTCCTCGCTGGCCACCGGACGGAAGGCGGGGACGTTGACCAGCAGGTCGTTGGAGCCGGCGGGGCAGAACAGGGTGAGGGCGCGGCGATCGGCGCCGGCGGCGAGGAACAGGGCGTCGCCCTCCCCGCTCGCCGCGCTCTGCCAGCCCGACGCGGGCGCGGCCGAAGCGGCGCGGCAGCGGACGCGGGTGGCGGCGCTGCCCCGGCCCTCGACGGACAGGCGGCCGTCCTGGAGCAAGCGGAGCGTGCGGGTTTCGCGCCAGCTCTGGCCCTCGCCCTCGAAGGCGAGCTCGGCCTCGACCGCGTTCGGCGCGACCTGGCGGACCGACTGGACGCGGCCGACGCTCTCGTGGAAGCGCAGGGTGTCCCCGGCCACCTCGAGCCCCATTTCCCCCGCGCCGGCGGCGCAGGCCTCGGCGCTCGCATTCCAGCGGCCGCGGAAACGCTGCGGCACGGCGGTGAGGGCGGATTCGGCGGCCGGCTCGGCGGTCTGTTCGATCGGCGCTTCCGCCCCCGTCTCCGGCTCGGCCGCATTTTCGGGGGGCGGCGCGCCGCAGGCGGCGAGGCCGGCGAGCAGCAGGAGGGGAAAGCCGAGAGGGCGGGAGAGGGCGCGGGAGAAACGGGTCATCATGCGTGAAGTCCTAACGCTTCGGCCGGTTCCGTCCAAGCCGCGTGACAGCGGGCGGCGGGGGCGGTAGCGTGGCGCCATGGCTGGAAAGACGGTGCCCGTATCGGCCGTTTCCAACGAGACCGTGGTGCGGCTCGAGCGGCTGCTGCACGCGGTCCAGCGCTACCTGCCCGCCTCCGCCCACCGCGCCGTAGACCGCTCCTGCCTGTGCCGCGCCGCCATCGACGACCTGCTCGCCCGCTACGAGCAGGCGCCCGACGCGCTCGCCGAGCGGCTCGGCTACGGGGCGCGCACCGTCGTCATCCCGGACGCGCCGACCGAAGGATGAACGGCGGCTGGCGAGGCCGTTCAGCCTCTCCTCACCGCCGGGAGCGCTAGGTCACGCCGAGGCGCCGGGGGCGTCCAGGAGAGAGACCCATGAAGACCATCATCCTCGCACTTGCCGCCACGTCCGCGCTCGGACTGGCCGCGCCCGCCGCCGCGCAGAGCGGCTATGCCAATGTCAGCGCCGACGTGGCGCGGATCCAGGCGCAGCTCCAGGCCGGGGTGCGCAGCGGCGCGATCAGCCGCAGCGAAGCCGTGCCGCTCCACCAGCAGCTGCGCGCGCTGACCCGGCTCGAGCGCGATTATGCCGCCGGCGGCTTCACCCGCGCCGAGCGCAACGACCTGCGCCGCCGCGCCGAGATGCTGCGCCAGGACATCCGGATTGCCGCGCAGAGCCGCTACGGCCGCGACGACGACCGCTGGGACCGCGACGACCGCGACGGGCGCTGGGACCGCGATTGCCCGCCGGGCCTCGAGAAGAAGAATAACGGCTGCCTGCCCCCGGGCCAGGTCGGCCGGGACGACCGCGACGGACGCTGGGACGACCGCGACGACCGCACGGGCGGCTGGATCGACCGCAACCGCGACGGCTATGACGACCGCGACCTGAACCGCGACCGCCGCGTCGACGAACGCGAGCGCCGCATCGCCGACGAGCGCGGCTATGACGACCGGGATTACGACCGCGACGGCGACCGCTACGAGGACCGCCGCGGCGGGCTCGGCGGGCTCGTCGACGACATCGTCGGCGGCCGCGAGCTGCGGGTGGGCCAGCGCGCCGGCGCCGACCTTCGCGTCCTCTCGTCCGAGCAGCGTCGCCACTATCGCGACGGCGACGGCCGCTACTACCGCACCGACGGGCGCCGCATCTACGAGATCGACGCGCGCACCCAGACGGTGGTCCGCATCTTCCCGAGCCGCTGAGCCAGGGCTCTTCGCCGAAACAGGGGGCGCTCCGGCCGAGGCCGGGGCGCCCCTTCGTCGTGCCGGGCGACGGACGCCCTAGAAGGCGCCGGGCGGCGCCGCGCAGCCGCTGCGCTCCTCGCCAGCTACGGTGAGGGCGACGGCATAGGGATAGCGGCGGTCCGACATGCCGTCCGAGCAGCCGGCCTGCGGGCGGACGGCGAGGACGAAGCGGCGTCCGCCGAGCGCCCCTTCCCAGGTGCCGCCGCCGCCGCCGGGGCCGGGCGTATAGGTGGTCCAGACGCGGGTGCCGGCCTGGTCCTCCGGATGCGAATAGGTGACGCAGCGGCCCTCGATCGACGCGGCCCAGAAGGGCTCGGTGCCGACCGCCCTGAGCGGCGCGACGCGCAGCCGCTCGCCGTCCTGCATCATGCACGCCCCGGCATCGGACGCGGGCGGCGCCGGATCGGCGGGCGCGGCGGCGTTTTCGGACGGCGGGGGCGCGGCGGAATCCCCGGGCGCGGCGGCGCCGTTGGTCTCGCTCCGACCGGCCGGCGGCGCGGCGGGGCCGTCCCGGTCCTGCGCCGAGGCGGCGGCATTGGCGTCGGGTTCCGGCTCGCCGCCGCAGCCGGCGAGAAGCAGGAACGAGACGGCGATCGGCGCAAGGCGCATGGCACTTCCCCTGGCTCCGCCCGCCGCTCCGCAGCGGAGCCGGGCCGGCGCCCAAGCGATCCTGCGGACGCGGGGCGCTGTCAACCGCCGGAGCGGACGGGCGCCGGTCCAAGTCGGCACCCGGATTGCGGTCAAGCTAATGAAGTTGCTGCTCTGCGCTACCAAATAAAGGTCTAATGGTGCTCCGAATTCCGCTCGCCGCCGCCCGACGGCCATGATATCCCTGACCCTTCCCAACAAGGGGAAGGGAGAGGGATGATGAAACGCAAGCCTGTGAAGACTGCCTTCGTCGCGGCAACCGCA
>JBKBVA010000219.1:0-4739 GCA_046289665.1 Allosphingosinicella sp. | reverse complement strand
CATCAGGTGGTGGATGCCTTCGTACAACGCGCCGGAGGCAAACAGCGCGGCGGCGGTGCCGAAAAAGCCCCGCCCCAGCGTGTAAATGAACACATTGGGGGGCAACCAGCGCCGCAGCCGGCGTGCGATAGCCGAATGCGTCCTGATAGCCCGCATCGAACGCATTTCCCGCCCGCGCAAAGGCTTCGAGCGCCGGCGTCAGCCGCCACCCGACCTTGAGCGAGGCGAGCACATAATCGTCCAGCACCACCGGCACCGCCGGGAAGCTGTCGAAATCCGTATCGCGGCGCGACCCGACGAAGGAGGCGGCGGCGCCCCAGCTCAGCCGCCCCGCCTCCCCCGCGGCCCAGACGTTGGCGCTGTGCCGCGGCCGCCGGACCTCGCGGACCAGCGCGCTTCCCGCCACCTGCCGCTGCTCCGCGTCAAGGAAGGTGTAGTTGACGCCGAGCACGATTGCCTCCGACGCCCGCCAGGAGCCGTCGAGCTCCAGCCCCTTGCGGCGGCTGGTGCCGCTGGCGTTGGCGGTGCTGGCGGTGAAGGTGACGGGATCGAACGTGTCGACGATCTCGTCGGTCAGCCGGTGCGCGAAGGCGGTGGCACCGAGCGACAACGCACCGCCCGTCCAGCGCACCCCGGCTTCCCATCCGCGCGAGCGTTCCGGCTTCAGCTCCGGATTGCCGGCGAACGAGCCCGGGAAGAAGCCATAGAGGTCGTAGAAGGTGGGCTGGGCGACGCCCTCACCATAGGCCGCATGCAGCCGCCATTGCGGCGCTGGGGCTAAGACGACGGTCGCGCGCAATGTAGTGGCGTCGGCGAAGGCGCTGAAGCTGTCGTGGCGGACGGCAAGGTCGGTCGAGAAGGCGTCCGTCCACTGCGCCCGCCACTCGCCCACCAGGGCGGTGAGGCTGCGCGCGCGGTCCTGGTCGGTGCCGCCGAAATAGACTTGGTCGCGCGCTTTGAAATCCTCCGCCTGGTGCTCGGCGGCGGCGATCAGGCTGTGGCCGCCGAGGGTGCGGGCGATCTGGCCGGAAGCGGTGGTGCGCGCGCCGGCGGTGCGGTTGAGCGGCGCGGCGCCCACCCGATTGCGATTGGCGCTGTCGAGGTGGCTGAGGTCGGCGCTCAGCCGCCACCCGTCCTGCCGCCACAGCGCCCAGGCGCGGCCGGCGGCGATGCGGTTGTCGGTGGCGTCGAGCGTGTCGGCGCGGGCGAAGGTGGCGGGATCGTAGCCGTCGAACTCGCTCTCGCCCTCCATCCAGTGGCCGACGAGGCCGAGCTCGAGGGCGGGGACGGGGGCGAACACCGCCTTGGCGGAGGCGGAGCGGTTCTCGAACCCGTCTCGCTCGCCGCCGCCGGCGAAGCTGTCGATGCCGTCGCTCCTCTGCCAGCCGGCGGAGGCGGAGAGGCCGACATCGCCCGCCTGCACCGCCCCCTGGGCCGAGGCGCGGGCGGTATCGAGGCTGCCATATTCGGCGAGTGCGCTGAGGCCGGCGCCGCGCCGCGCGTCGGCGGTGTGGAGCGAGACGACGCCGCCGATCGCTTCCGATCCCCACAAGGCCGATTGCGGCCCCCGCACCAGCTCGATCCGGGAGAGGGCGTCGGCGGTGAGCAGCTCGAAGCGCGCCTCGTTGCCGGCGGCGGGATCGTTGAAGCGGATGCCGTCGACGAACAGCAAGGTGTGGTTCGCTTCGGCGCCGCGGATGCGCAGCTGGGTCTGGCTGCCCCGGGGCCCGCTGGTCGCGACCGAGACGGAGGGGAGCAGGCGCAGCAGGTCGGCGGTGGCGGGCAAGGCCAGCGCCTCGATCGTCTCCTCCTCCAGCACGGAGACCGAGACGGGCGCGGCTTCGGCTTCGACCGGAAGGCGCGCGCCGGTGACGACGATCGCGTCCGGCGGCAGGTCGGCTGCGTTGGAGACGGCGGCGAGAAAGACGATGGGGGACATCACGAAACCTCCTGAGATACGACACGTGCATGTCGTCTCGGAGGTCCCGCGGACGCATCGCGCCTGCGGGGCCACGCATGCCTGGCTGGACCCGGCCGGATGCGGACGACGCCGCGAAGGCAGTTTTCTGGCTCGCGGCCGCCGCCGCCGCTCCTTGGGGGAGGGGAGGCGCGCCGCTTACAGTTGCGGGCACAGCGCCGGTCTTCCACCGGCTTGCCTTTTAACCACCCGCCGGAGCGGGAGGACCTTCGCTGGGCGCGGGTCTATTGCGCTGCAGCACGGCTTGTCAATCGCGGCGGCGGACTGTAAACGCCCGCCGAGCCTTTCCATGAGGCTGGTCGGAACCAGCCGCTTATTTCAGGAAATCCCGATGAAGACCGACGTCCACCCCGATTACCACATGATCACCGTCCAGATGACCGACGGCACCACCTTCCAGACCCGCTCCACCTGGGGCAAGGAAGGCGACACGCTGCAGCTGGACATCGATCCCAAGGCCCATCCGGCCTGGACCGGCGGCACCGGACGCATGGTCGACAGCGGCGGCCAGGTCGCGCGCTTCAACAAGCGCTTCGGCGGCCTCTCCCTCGGCAAGCGCTAAGACGAAGGCGCCGCTCCTGGTCCCGATCCTCGAGACCGAGCGGCTTCGCCTTCGCGCCTATACCGCGCAGGATCTCGACGACCACGCCGAGACGATGCGCGATCCCGCCGTCGTGCGCCATCTCGGCGGCACGGCGATGTCGCGCGAGGAAAGCTGGCGCCGGATCTGCACCGCCACCGGCCTCTGGCCGCTGATCGGCTACGGCTATTGGGCGATCGAGCGGCTGAGCGATCGCCGCTGGATCGGCCTCGCCGGCTTTGCCGACTTCAAGCGCGACGTCGTGCCGTCGATCGAGAACATTCCGGAAATGGGCTGGATCTTCGCGCCGCACGCCCACGGCCAGGGCTATGCGCTCGAAGCGACGCGGGCGGCGATGGCCTGGGCCGACGCGAATCTTGCGGGGCGCGAATTCGTCGCGATCATCGATCCCGCCAACGCGCCGTCGATCCGGCTCGCCGAAAAGCTCGGATTCGGCGCGCGGGAGGACGCCACCTACCGCGGCGAGCCGATCCTGCTGTTCCGCCGCCCGCCGGCCTGAGCGGCCGCCGACTGTCCGTTCCCGGACAAATTCGTCCGCCTGCGGACGCGGCGAAAAGCCTTTTGCGCTCATCCACATAGCCTCCCGCCGCGGTTGCGCGCGGGTTGCCGGACAGTGGCACGAATCCTGCTCAGGAAATCCTTATGAGCCGCGTCGGATTTTCCGCTTGCAAGGTGCCACAAATGTGGCATGCTACAGATGTAGCACCAGGAGCGACTCGATGATCCACGGCCTTCCCAGACGCGAACGCGAGATATTCGAGATCCTGTGCAGCGCGGGCGAAGCGACCGCCGCCGAGGTACGCGAGCGGATGATCGACCCGCCGAGCTATTCGGCCGTGCGCACCCTGCTCGGGCGGCTGGAGGGCAGGGGCCTCATCACCCATTCGGTCGCGGATCAGGCCTTCGTCTATCGCAGCGTGCCCCAGGCCGATGCGGTGAAGGAGAGCGCGCTCCACCAGCTGGTGCGCAATTTCTTCAACGGCTCGGCGGCGAGCGCGGCGACGGCCCTGGTCGGCCTGTCCCGCGGCTTCGACCCCGCCGAGCTCGAGGCGCTGGAGCGCGCCATCGAGGAAGCCAGGGAGCGTGACGCATGAGCCTCGATTTTCTTCTCGAAATGGGCTGGAAGTCCGCGGCCATCGCGGGCGTCTCGCTCGCCCTAATCGTCCTGCTCCGCGCCCGGTCCGCCGCCGATCGCGCCGCTCTGCTCCGCCTTTCGGTGCTGCTGCTCCTCGCTTTGCCGGTGATCTCGCTGGTCCTTCCGAAGCTGGAGGTCGAAAGCTGGTTCCAGGCCGAGGCCGCGCTGTCCGTCCCCGCGCCGCTGCCCGCCGCCGCGGCGCCCGCCGCGCCGGCCGCGGTGGAGGCGATGCCGTTCGCGATGCTCGAGGAGCCGGTGGCCTATGAGCCGGAGGCTGCCTCCCTCTCGCTCGGCCTCAGCCTGATCCTGCTCTACGCCGCCGGCGCGCTCCTCGTCCTCGCCCGTCTGCTCGCCGGTCTGTGGACGCTGCGCCGCTGGACGGCCGCCGGACGCGCGCCGCATTCGCCGGCCTGGACCGCCGCCTTCCAGCGCGCCGTCGCCGGCCGTGCGCTGAAGCGCGAGGTGCGCCTGCTCGTCTCCGACGACGTGCCCTCGCCGATGAGCTGGGGGCGCGTGCGGCCGATCATCCTCATCGATCCCGCCAGCCACGCCCGCGGCGAGGATGCGGAAGCGATCCTCGCCCACGAAATGGCGCATGTCCGCCGCGGCGACTGGCCCGCCTTGATGCTCTCGCGCCTCGCCGTCGCGCTCTTCTGGTTCAACCCGCTGGTCTGGATGCTCGAACGCGCCCTCATCCAGCAGGCCGAGGAGGCGGCCGACCTCCAGGCGGTGAACGGGCTGGAGCCGACCCTCTATGCCAAGAGCCTGATCGCCTGCATCCGCTGCTCCGGCCTCCACGCCGTTCCGGCCAACGGCATGGCCCGCGCCGACGGCCTGTCGCGCCGCGTCCACGCCGTGCTCGACGCGCGGCTGCGGTCGATGCCGACCGGCGGGGTCCTCACCGTCGCGGCGATGCTGGCCGCGGTGCTCATCTCCGCGCCGCTTTCGGCGCTGAAGCTCGTCCCGGCCCGCGCCGAGGCGCCGGCAGAGCCCTTCGCTCCGGCCGTCCCCGCGGCGCTTCCGGC
>JBKBVA010000218.1:0-4750 GCA_046289665.1 Allosphingosinicella sp. | reverse complement strand
CCCCCTCCCTGCAAGGGAGGGGTTAGGGGTGGGTGCGCTCGAAAGCGCGCCTCGAGCCCGTCTCGCGCCGCACCGGCCTTCGGGCGGACCCACCCCCGGCCCCTCCCTTGCAGGGAGGGGAGGGGAGGGGAAAAGGCGCGTGCGGCGCTCGCCCTACAGCGTAACGACGTTGGAACGTCCGTCCTGTTCCTCGTCGGCGCCGTAGAGGCTCGCCATCGGCTCGTCCGCCACGACGACGCGGGCGACCGAGCCGAAGCCGTTGAAGCCGGTGCGCATCGCGCAGCCATAGGCGCCGAGCATGCCGATCTCGACATAGTCGCCCGGGCCGACGTCCGCCGGCAGGTGGAACGGCCCCGCCATATGGTCGAGATCGTCGCAGGTCGGGCCGTAGAAGCTGAACGGCATGTCCCGCACGTCCGATTCCGTCTCCCGCACCAGCCGCACCGGAAAGCGCCAGCCGATATGCGCCGCATCGAACAGCGCGCCATAGGCGCCGTCGTTGATGTAGAGCTGGTCGCCGCGGCGCTTCTCGACGCGGACGAGCACGCTCGCATATTCGGCGCACAGGGCCCGGCCCGGCTCGCACCACAGCTCCGCCGAATAGGAGATCGGCAGGCTCTCGAAGGCGTTGTGGATCACCTCGAAATAGGCCTCGAGCGGCGGCGGCTCCATGCCGGGATAGACGGACGGGAAGCCGCCGCCGACATCGACGATGTCGACCGTGACCGCCGCCTCGACGATCGCCGCGCGGACCCGCTCCATCGCTTCCGAATAGGCGGCCGGGGTCATCGCCTGGCTGCCGACGTGGAAGCAGATGCCGAGCGCGTCGGCCGCCTGGCGGGCGGCGAAGAGCAGGGCCTTCACCTCGTCCGGCTCCGCGCCGAACTTGGACGCGAGGCTGAGCTTCGAATGGTCCGAAGACACGCGGATGCGCACGCACAGGTTGAGATCGGTCGCCGCCTTGCCGTCGACGGTGGTGGCGCGGACGATCTTCTCCAGCTCGTCGAGCGTGTCGAGCGAGAAGGTGCGCACGCCCAGGCCATAGGCCTCGACGATCGCTTCCTCCGCCTTCACCGGGTGCATGAAGCACATGACGGCGCCGGGCAGGGTCTCGCGGACCAGGCGCACCTCGGCGATCGAGGCCACGTCGTAATGCGTGACGCCGCTCTCCCACAGGATGCGGAGCAGGTCCGGCGACGGGTTCGCCTTCACCGCATAGAGCGGCCGGCCCGGAAACTTCTCGATGAAGAAGCGGGCGGCGCGCCGGGCGGCGTGCGGACGAAGCAAAGTCACCGGCTGAACCGGATTGTGCTTGGCAATCTCGGCAGCGGCGTGGCTGCCGGACGGGGCGGTCGCTAGCCCCAGCGCGCTATGGTGCGTGTGCAATTCAAGGGACCTCCAAAGGCGGTAGTTGACGAAAGGGCTGCCTTGCGGTTGTTGGAAGTCCCCATGGGGCAGCGGGGGCGGATATATGTTCGCCTTTCCCCCGTGTAAAGACCTGCTTTTTCCCTCGTAAAACCAGAGGTTTGGATGACAGAGAGGCGGCCCACGGCAGAGGGTGTCGATGCTGCGGCGAAACGTGTTGCCGGCCACGTGACTCGCACGCCGCTTCTGCCGCTCGATCTGCCGGCCGCGCACGGCGGCGGACGCGTGTGGATCAAGGCGGAATGCCTGCAGCAGGGCGGCAGCTTCAAGCTGCGCGGCGCGACGAATCGGCTGCTCCGGCTTTCGGAAGCGGAGCGCGCGCGCGGCGTCGTCGCCTTCTCCTCGGGCAACCATGCCCAGGGCGTCGCCATCGCCGCCGCCCGGCTCGGCATCGCCGCGACCATCGTCATGCCGTCCGACGCGCCGGCGGTGAAGCGGGACGCGACCCGCGCCGCCGGCGCCGAGATCGTCGCCTACGACCGGGCGACCGAGAGCCGCGAGGAAATCGGCGCGCGGCTGGCCGCGGAGAAAGGCGCGGTGCTCGTCCCCTCGTTCGACGACGTCGACGTGATCGAAGGGCAGGGGAGCGCCGGGGTGGAGATCGGCGAGCAGCTCGGCGCGTCCCCCGACATGGTGCTCGTCCCCTGCGGCGGCGGCGGCCTCTCGGCCGGCATCGCCCTCGCCCTTCCGGACGCGCAGGTGGTCGTGGTCGAGCCCGAGGGCTGGGACGACATGGCCCGCTCGCTTGCCGCGGGGCATCCGGTGCCGGTCGCCGACGACGCGCCGCCGACCCGCTGCGACGCGCTCCAGACGAAGCTCGTCTCGCCGCTCACCCTCGACGCGCTGCGCAGCCGCGGCGCCCGCGCGCTTTCGGTCAGCGAAGAGGAGGTCGCCGCCGCCATCGCCTTCGCCGCGCGGCACCTGCGCCTGGTCGTGGAGCCGGGCGGGGCGGTGGCGCTGGCGGCCTTGCTGTCGGGGCGGGCGGGGGCGGTCGGGGAGCGGACGGTGGTCGTCCTCTCCGGCGGCAATATCGATCCGGCGCTCTACGCCGGGATCCTGCGCCCCTCCGCCTGACGCCTCAGCGTCTCGAGCTCCTCCGCCAGCCGCGCCGCTTCGCCGGCCAGCGCCCTCAATTCGCCGGCATAGGCGTCGGCGTCGGTGCCCGGCCGCGCCAGGCCCGCCGATTCGATCAGCGTGTCGAGCATCGTCCCGACCGCCGGGAGGATACCGTCCTCGACGGCTTTGAGCGCGGGATCGGCGAATTGTCTGGGGTCGGGGTGGAACATGACGTCATCGCTAGGGGAGAGGCTTTAACCGCCGGTAAAAGGGCGGGGTTCCTCCGACCGCCGCGCCGTGCCATCAGGGGCGGATGGTCACCGGGCTCGCCGCCATCCTCCTCTCGATCGGGGTCATTGCCGCCTTCGTGCTCGGCGGCGGCGGCATGTGGCTGATCGTCAGGGGCGAGGACAGGAAGCGCGGCTTCCTGATGCTCGCCGCGGCGGTGGTGACGCTCGGCAACGTGCTTATCTGGACGGTCTGACGCCGCGGGGCGTGACAGCGCGGCGCGAAGCTGGTCTAAAGGCGCACGACGACGCCATGCGGGAGTGAACGCGCGATGACGCCTTCGAGTGACCAGAATCAGCAGACCGGCATCCTCCGGTGGATCGAGCGGACCGGCAACCGCCTCCCCGATCCGGTCTTCATCTTCTTCTACCTGATCCTCGGCCTGATGGTGATCAGCGTGATCGCTGCCCTCGCCGGCGCGTCGGCGGTGCACCCGACCGAGGTGGACGAAGCGACCGGGGCGGCGACGATCATCTCCGCCCAGAGCCTGGTCTCGCCGGAGAATATCCGCCGCCTCTGGGTCGACATGCCCGAGACGTTCACCCACTTCCATCCTCTGGGCTACGTCCTCGTCGTGATGCTGGGCGCCGGCGTCGCTGAGCGCTCCGGCCTGTTCGGCACGGCGATGCGGGCGGGCGTGCGCAACGCGCCCAAGGCTCTGCTCACCCCGTTCGTCGCGCTCGTCGCGATGCTCGGCAACCTCGCCGCCGACGCCGCCTATGTCGTCCTCATCCCGCTCGCCGGCGTCATCTACGCCGCCGCGGGCCGCCATCCCGTCGCCGGCATCGCTGCCGCCTTTGCGGGCGTTTCGGGCGGCTTCTCGGCAAACCTGCTGCCCGGCCAGCTCGACGCCTTGCTGTTCGGCATCACCGAGGCCGCGGCCGAGGCGATCGTGCCGACCTGGCAGGCCAATATCGCCGGCAACTGGTATTTCATCGCCGCGATGACCTTCGTCTTCCTGCCGGTCATCTGGTACGTCACCGACCGGATCATCGAGCCGCGCCTCGGCCGCTACGTGCCGCAGGGCCAGGCGGCGGTCTCCGCCGGCGCCGCCCCGCCGCCCCACAATGCAGCCGAGGCCGAAGCCGACGAGGCGAAGGACGAGCCGCTCACCGAAGGCCAGCGCAAGGGCCTGCGCCGCGCCGGCCTCGCCACGCTCGCCATCGTCGCCCTCTGGCTCTTCTTCACCTTCGGGCCCGGCACGCCCCTGATCGACCAGGAAGCGCCGCCCGAAGGGCGCCTGACGCCGCTCTACCAGTCGCTGGTCGCCGGCTTCTTCCTGCTCTTCCTCGCCGCCGGCTGGGCCTATGGCAGCGCGTCGGGCACGGTGAAGAACCACCGCGATCTCGTCCGGATGATGTCCGAATCGATGGGCGACCTTGCTTATTATCTCGTGCTCGCCTTCGCCGCCGCGCACTTCGTCGCCATGTTCAACTGGTCGAACCTGGGGCTGATCACCGCCGTCCATGGCGCGGCGGGGCTGCAGCAGCTCGCGCTGCCGGCGCCGGTCCTGCTCGCCCTCATCGTCCTGTTCTCGGCGGCGCTCAACCTGTTCGTCGGCTCGGCCAGCGCGAAATGGGCCTTGCTCGCGCCGGTGCTGGTGCCGATGCTGATGCTGCTCGGCATCAGCGCGGAGACGACCACCGCCGCCTATCGCGTCGGCGACAGCGCGACCAACATCATCACGCCGTTGATGGTCTATTTCCCGCTGATCCTGATCTTCTGCCAGCGCTGGCAGAAGGATTTCGGGCTCGGCAGCCTCGCCGCGATGATGCTGCCTTATTCGCTGGGGCTGCTCGCCGCGGGCACCGCGCTGATGATGGTCTGGGTCGGCCTCGACGTGCCGCTCGGCCCCGACGCCCCGGTCTATTACCAGCTGCCGGCCGCGACCGCGCCGGCGGCGGCGCCGGTGCAATAACCGTCATCCCGGCGAAGGCCGGGATCTCGGGCAGGAAAAGGCGCCGGCGCTTTTCACCCCGCG
>JBKBVA010000217.1:0-4757 GCA_046289665.1 Allosphingosinicella sp. | reverse complement strand
AGCAGGATCATCGGCGGCGCGGGCACCGGGGTGCCGCCCGTGGAGCTCGGAGGGGTCGTGCCGCCCGTCGACGTGCTGGTCGAGGTCGACGAGGAAGTCGAGCTCGACGTGGCGCTGCTCGTGCTGGCGGACGAGGCGGAGCTGGTCGACGTCGAGGTCGAGAAGTTGCCGCTCGACGTGCTGGTGACGTTGCCGCTCGACGTGCTGGTCGAGACGTTGCCGCTCGACGAGGACGTGGTCGAGACGTTGCCGCTCGAGGTCGACGAGGTGGTCGAAACGCCGCCCGTCGAGGTCGAGCTCGAAGTCGCGCCGCTGGACGTGGAGGTCGAACCGCCGCTCGTCGAGGTCGAACCGCCGCTCGTCGAGGTCGAGCCGCCGCTGGTCGAGCTGCCGCCGGTGGAGGTCGAGGTCGAGCTGCCGCCCGATCCGCCCGAGGAGGTGGAGGTGGAGCTTCCGCCGCCCGTCGAGGTCGACGTCGAGGCGGTGAAGAAGGCGTTGCCGCTCGAGCCGCCGAAAAAGCCGCCCGAGAAGAAGCCGCCGCCGAAGCCGCCGCCGAAGCCGCCGCTGCCGCCGACGATCACCGCCGGGCCGCCGCCGCCGCCGGACACCATCTCGCCGGGCGGGAGCGGGGGAAGGGGCATCGGCGCGCCCGGATACGTGACGGTGCGCGTCGTGGTGGTCGTCGCCGGCTGGCGGACCACGCATTCGGCGCGCTGCACCCGCTTGGCGCGCTTGGTGCGCTGCACCGTCTTGACCCGCGCGTCCTTCTTGGACGGCAGCGTCGAGGCTTTCGCCGTCTTGACGATGGCCGGCCGGGAAGGCGGGTTTTCCGCGACGTGGACCGCGCCGCCGCCGATGATCGCACCGCCGGTCGTGCAGGCACACAATTTAGCAAGAGCCATTTTGACGGACATAAGACGCACCCTGTTTCCTGGCCGGGCGGTGAGGGACAGTTGCTGCCAAATATCCCTTCGCCGCTCGGGCTATGGACCGACAGATGCAAAGGAATCCTTTCGGCGCAAGGGCGTTAACCATGATGTACCGCCAAAGAGGCCGCGAAATGGCGGTTGGCGCGACTTCCGTCCCAAGCCGGGACGATGCCGGGGCAGGGGTGAAAGCTTTTCTCCGGCGGCCGATCCGTACTTATGGTTAACGAACGCGCTGCGGCGCCGATTCGAATCGGGTCTTGGCGGCGTCCTGCAGCTGCGGCCGGCAATGTTTGGGGCGGGCAAAAATGTCACGCTTCCGCCGGAAATGCAGGGCGCCTTTTTTGGCCGCTTTTGAGTGACTTGTACTCCACCATTCGCGAAGCTATAGGCGCGCTGGGGCAGGTTCCGACTTTAATCCCGGACGAATCGGGGGCGGAGCCGAGATGAGAGGGTGCGCATCGGCTTTCAGCCGGCGCCGTTTTGAGCGGAGGGGTTATGGCTACGGCTGTCAGTGACGTTTACGACCACGGGTTCGCGCGGCGGATGGGAGGCGCGGAGAGCTACCGCCCCAGCGCCAACGAAGAATTCATGAACCCGTCGCAGCTCGCTTATTTCCGGCAGAAGCTGCTCGCCTGGAAGGACGAGATCCTCCGCGAATCCGAAGGCACGATGGTCCAGCTCAAGAGCGGCCCGCTGCGCGAGGCGGACGTCACCGACCGCGCCTCGAGCGAGACCGACTGGGCGATCGAGCTGCGCACCCGCGACCGGCAGCGCAAGCTCATCTCCAAGATCGACGCCGCGCTCCGCCGCATCGAGAGCGGCGACTACGGCTTTTGCGAAGTGACCGGCGAGCCGATCTCGCTCGCCCGCCTCGAGGCCCGGCCGATCGCGACGATGACCGTCGAGGCGCAGGAGCGCCACGAGCGCAACGAGCGCATCAGCCGCGACGACTGACACCGCCGGCATCCGAGCCGGCCCGAACGCGCCGCCGCTCCCCGCCGGGGCGGCGGCGTTTTCGTGTCCTGCGGGCAACATTTTGGCGAACGGCGAAAAAACTTAAGCCTTCGAACGCGTTAACCACCTTTGCGCGGAGACAAGGCGGGGGCGGGGCGTTCACCCCCCATGCCCAGATACTTCATCCATCTCGATCGCCCCGGCGCGCCGCTCAAGGATGAGATCGGCGTCACGCTGCCGGATTCGGAAGCGGCCTGGTATCAGGCGGTGCGCAATGCGAGGGAGCGGATCGACGATGGCGACGAACCGCCCGAAGCCTGGGAAGCGGGCATGGTGGAAATCGTCGACGAAGGCGGGTTGCCGGTGGACCGGATCCCGATGATCGAGATCGTCCGCTTCGGCAGCGCCGGACACTAGGCGCGGCCGAGGCGCGGCGCGGGTCCTCTAGACCCGGCGGAAGATGCCGCGCGGGATGCGCCGCGGCTTGGGCGCGACCATCAGGTCCAGCTCGGCCTGGTGGAGCGGCGTCTCGAACTCGCAGCCGATGTCGCAGCCGCTTTCCTTCGGCTTGACCCACACGACCCGGCTGCGCTTCGCCTCGAACCCCTCGAGCTTCAGCCACACCTCGCAGCCTTCCTCGACCGGATCGGCCGATTCGGCGCGGAAGCCGCCGACGGAGATGTCGAGCACCACCACCTGGCTCCGGCGCGCGCCCGCTTCGCGAAGCGCCGCGGCGATGTTGACGATCCGCCGTTCGGCCTTGCGTCCGTCGCCGATCGGCAGCTGAGAGAGCTCTGCGTTGATGAACAAGGGAGACCTCCGGGGACGTTGGACCGCTCCCGCCTTACCCGGCGCCGGGCTAACAATTGGTTAGGGTGTGGCCTCGGGAAGGTTCGGGGCCGGCGCCCGAAAGCGCCGGCCCCCCCTCGATACGCGACCCGAGGGACCTTCCGGGCACGAAGCCCGTCGGGCACCTCCGCTAATGGCGGGTGAAGGTTTATGAATCACTGAACAACATGGTTAGCGCGGGTTCAGCCATGTTCCTGAAGCGGCCGCAGCGTCGCCGCCTCGCGAGGAAGAAAGGCGGAGGCGGCCTGAGCCGTCTCCGCCCCCCCGGTCGCGTACCGTCAGCCTGTCTAGCGGGGAGGTGTTACGAATTGCTTAGCCCGCGCAGCGCACCGCGGCGGGCGCTCGCAAAGGGCATCTGCACAGAACCAAATCTCGGCCGGGCGGTTGGTAAGAAGAAGGCCTCTTGAAGGCCGGGCAGGCGGCCTTTCGTGCCCCGCCCACTTCCAATCGCGAACCGGAGTATCTTTGTGTCCCGACATCTGTTTCTTTCGTCCGCCGCCCTTTTCCTGATGGTGGCGAGCTGCGGCAGCGAGGGGAGCGGCAGCGCCGCCGCCGCCGCCGCCACCCAGGCCTCGGCGGTCCAGCCCGCTCGCGTGGATGCGGCCGCCCTGCGCGACGCCGTCACCGATTCCGCCGTCCGCAAATTCTACGAAAGCCGCAGCTGGGAAGCCGCCTGGGACGAAGCGCGCGCGCAGGGCCTGGTCGACGCGCTCGGCGAGGCGCCCCGCCACGGCCTCGAAGGCGGCACGCTGCTGCGCGACATCGAAAATGCCGCATCGCCGGCCGCGCGGGAGGCGGCGCTGACGATCGCCGCGCTCGCTTATGCCGACGTCCTCGCCAACGGCCGGGTCGATCCGAAGGCGATACGCAGCATCTATACGCTCGATCGCCCGCAGGTGGACGTGGTCTCCGGCCTCGCCGGCGCCCTGCGGAGCGGAGACGTCAAGGGCTGGCTCGCCGGCCTCGCCCCCGCCACCGCCGAATATCGCGCGCTGGGGGAGGCGTATCTCGACTATCGCAGGCGCGCCGCCGGGGAGGCCGCGGCGACGATCGAGAGCGGCGACCTCATCCGCGAGGGCGACAGCGATCCCCGCGTGCCCGCCATCGCCGCGGCGTTGCGCGACAACGGCTATCTGGGGTCGGCGCCGGCCGAGGAGGGGGCCACCTACACCGCCCAGATGGCCGCCGCGATCGAGCAGCTCCAGCAGGATTACGGCATCGCCTCCGACGGCGTCGTCGGCCCGGACACGCTCGCGGTGCTGAACAGCGGCGCCGCCGACCGCGCCCGCCAGCTCGCCGTCAATCTGGAGCGCCGGCGCTGGCTGGAGCGCGACGCGCCGCCGACGCGGATCGACGTCAACACCGCCGCCGCGATCCTCGATTTCTGGAGCGAAGGCGAGCATGCCGACCGGCGCAAGGTGATCGTCGGCCAGCCGGGATGGGAGACGCCGCAGCTCGGCTCGCCGATCTTCCGCCTCGTCGCCAACCCGACCTGGACGGTGCCCAAGTCGATCGAGCGCGAGGAGATCGCCCCCAAGGGCGAGAGCTACCTGCGCCGCAACAACATGGTCCGCCGCAACGGCTGGATCGTCCAGCTGCCGGGGCCGGACAATGCGCTCGGCGAGGTCAAGTTCGACATGCGCAACGACCACGCAATCTACCTGCACGACACGCCCGCCAAGCATCTGTTCGGCCGCAACCAGCGCCATTTCAGCCACGGCTGCGTCCGCGTCGAGGACGCGCTCGGCTTCGCGCGGATGATCGCCGAGCGCGGCGGCAAGCTCGACCAGTTCGAGCGGGCGATGGCGAGCGGCGAGGAGACGTTCGTCGATCTCGACGAGAACATCCCGGTGCGCCTCGTCTACCATACCGCCTTCGTCGGCGAGGACGGCAAGGTCGCCTTCCGCACCGATCCCTATGGCTGGGACGAGGATGTTGCGCAGAGGCTCGGCCTTGGCGGCGGCAGCGGCAACAAGCGGGTGAGCGCCCACGTCAACGACGTCGGCCCCTGATCGCCGCGCCGGC
>JBKBVA010000216.1:0-4758 GCA_046289665.1 Allosphingosinicella sp. | reverse complement strand
GGCGTGCCGGCGGGGCTCTCCGCCCGGCCCACTTTGTCGGTGCGGGTGCGCAGCGCCGAGCCGCTGACGGCGGCCGTCACCCTCTCCTATCTCGCCACCGGCTTCGACTGGCAGGCCAATTACATCGCCGAACTCTCGCCCGACGGCCGTCGCGCGGACCTCTTCGCCTGGCTGACGCTGGCGAGTTCGGACGAGACCAGCTTTCGCGACGCCGATGCGCAGGCGGTGGCCGGCCGCCTCAACCGGGAGAATGTCGATGTCCCGCCGGCCGAAGGCGGCGCGCTGAACCTGACCTGCTGGCCGTGGACGCGGACCAGCGATCATGTCCCCAGTCCGGTGGTGGAGGCGGTGGTCGCGAAGCTCGCGGGAGAAATGGAAATCGGGGACGCGCTCAACGATCTGCCGCAGGATATCGTCGTCTCCGGCTTCAGCATGGCGGCGCAGGAGGAATTGGGCGACGTGAAGCTCTACCGTCTGCCGGAACCGGTGACGATCGCATCCAACAGCCAGAAGCAGGTCGCCTTCCTCGAAAAGAAGGAGGTAGCCGTCCATCTCGTCTACCGTCGGTCGGTGTATCCTTCCTATGACGACGATGAGCCGGAGGCGGCGGACCGCATCCTGGTGACCCGCAACCGCACCGCCGAAGGCCTGGGCGTGCCGCTCCCCGCCGGGTCGCTGCAATTGTTCGCGAAGGCAGGCGGGCGTCCGATCCTCCTGGGGCAGGGGAGAGTGGCCGATCGTGCCGTCGGCGAGGACGTCGAGCTTACCGTCGGAGAAGCGGACGGGGTACGGAGCCTGATCGAGGAGGTGGGTTCGGGCGCCGATTGGGAGGATTACCGCCTGACGGTGACCAACGCCCATCCCGAGCCGATCCTGTTCGAAGCCGTGTTCCGGCCGCATGACGACGTCAGCTTCCGCCCCCGCACCCGCCTCGGCGAGCGGGATGGCCGGCCGCTCTGGACGGTGACCGTGCCCGCCAACGGCACTGCCGCTCTGCGCTACCGGCTGATCGAGAAGGAGGAGGATTGACCGTGCGCGTGGCGTTGCTTGCCCTCTTCCTCGGCACCAGCGCAGGCTTGGCGGCCGCCCAGACCGTCGCCGTCTCGCCCGCGCCCGATTCGGTCGACGTCACCGTCTATCGCGATCCGAACCGCCCCGCCGATCAGCGGCTCCGCCTCAGCTGGCTGAACGGCTTCGCGCTGATCAGCGAGACGCGGCAGATCACGCTTCCCGCCGGCGAATCGGAGATCAGGTTCGAAGGCGTAGCCGGCGGCATCGTCCCGCAGAGCGCGATCGTCACCGGCCTTCCCGAAGGCATCGTCGAGCGCAACCGCGACGCCTATCTGCTCTCCGCCGGCACCTTGCTCGAGCGGTCGCTGGGGCGCCGGGTCCACCTTCGCCGCACGTCCAGCGCGACGGGGGCGGTGACCGAGCAGGAAGCGATCGTCCGCTCCGGCCTCGGCGGCGCGGTGGTGCTGCAGACCGCGGCGGGGTTCGAGGCGCTGCGCTGCACCGGCCTCAACGAGACCCTGGTCTATGACGAGGCCCCCGCCGGCCTGTCCGCGAAGCCGACGCTCTCGGTCCGCGCCCGCGTCTCGCAGCCGCTCGCCGCGACCGTCACCCTCTCCTACCTCGCCACCGGCTTCGACTGGCAGGCGAGCTATGTCGCCGATCTCGCCGCCGACGGGGAGACGATGGCGCTGCTCGGCTGGCTGACCCTGGCCAATGGCGACGAGACCGGGTTCGTCGAGGCCGACACCCAGGCCGTGGCGGGGCGGGTCAACCGCCGCTACACGCCGCGCCAGCCGGTCGAGGCGCCGCCGCTGCGCATCACCTGCTGGCCGCAGGACACGACCAGCGACACCGACGGGGAGGAGATCATCGTGACGGGCTCGCGGGTCCCGGCCCCCGCGGCGATGATGGCCCCGCCGCCTCCGCCTCCGCCTCCGCCCGCGCCGCCGGCCGCCGCCCCGCCCACCATGGTGGCGGAGCAGGAGGATCTCGGCGACCTCAAGCTCTACCGCATACCCGAGCCGGTCACCGTCGCCTCGCGCGCGCAAAAGCAGGTCGCGCTGCTCGACCGGTCGGGCGTGGCCGCGAAGATCGTCTATCGCCAGCGCTTCGAGGCCCGGGCCGCCGGCATGAGCGTCCCCGCCTCGCGCGTGCTGGTGACGCGCAACCGCAGCGAGGAGGGGCTCGGGCTGCCGCTGCCGGCGGGGCGGCTGGTGCTGTTCGCCCGTGCGGGCGGGCGGCGCGTCCTGATCGGCCAGGGCTATGTGTCCGACCGGGCGGTGGGGGAGGATGTCGAGGTGGTGCTCGGGCCGGCGACCGGCGTGCACACCGCGCTGGTGCTGGAGCAGCGCGCGGACGGTAAGGAAGGCTATGCCTTCACCGTCACCAACGACCAGGCGGTGCCGGTGCCGTTCGAAGCGGAGTTCTTCACCTACGGCGCGCCGATGGACAGCGACGCGACGCTCGGCACGCGCGACGGCCGCCCCTTATGGTCCGCGACGGTGCCGGCCAACGGACGCGTCACGCTGCGCTACCGACTCGAGGAGCCGAAGCGGCCGGAGCCGCCCCAGCCGCCTCCGCCGCCGCCGCCGGCGGGTTAGGCGTCGGGCAGCGGGCGGGGGCGGTTGCCCTCGTCGAGCGCGACGAAGGTGAACAGACCCTCGGTGACCTTTACTTCCTCGGTGCCGCGGTTGCGGCTCGCCAGCACCTCGATGCGGATGCCCATCGAGGTGCGGCCGGTGCGCTCGATCGTCGCGTAGATCGAGATGATGTCGTGGAGCAGGATCGGCGCGATGAACTCCATAGCCTCGATCGCCACGGTGGCGACGTTCCCCTGGGCGCGGCGCGCGGCGACGATGCCGGCGGCGATGTCCATCTGGCTGAGCACCCAGCCGCCGAAGATGTGGCCGTTGGCGTTGATGTTGCCGGGCCGCGGCACGACGCGGAGGATCGGATCGCGGTGCGGCGCGCTCACGGGCGGTCGCTCCGCCCCGAGGCGGCGTCGTCGTGGCCGCCGCTGTTCGACAGGAAGACGAGGCCCATCAATCCGGTGCCGACGAGGACGCTGAGGCCGACGCCGGCCGCGGTGGCGATGATCATGTGGATCGGCATCGGCTGCCCCGGCTCCTTCAGCCAGAGAAGCGCGAGCAGCACCGCCACGACGGCGGCGACGACCATCCACTTCATCATCTTCTTATAGCGGATCCAGGCGCGCTGCGCGCGTTCGAGGTCGCGCGGATCGAGGCGGCGCGGGGTTGGGTCGTGACTGGGCATGCTTCCATTTGGGCCGCGCCCATGTGATCATTCAAGGCGAGTCGCGGAAAAAAGAAGAAGGAGCCGGTCATGACCGTCGCCGCCATTCTCGAACGAAAGGGCCACGAGGTCGCCAGCATCCCGGCCGACGCTCCGGTCCGCGACGCGGTCGCCCTGCTCTCCGAAAAGCGGATCGGCGCCGTGCCGGTGCTCGAGGGCGGGCAGGTCGCGGGCGTGATGTCCGAGCGCGACGTCATATACTGCCTGCACCGCGACGGCGCGGCGGTGCTCGACTGGCCGGTCTCCAAGGTGATGACCGCGCCCGCCATCACCATTGAGCCGCATGTCGGCGTCCTCACCGCTCTGTCGCAGATGACCCAGCGGCGGATCCGCCACCTGCCGGTGGTCGAGGGCGGGAGGATGATCGGCATCGTCTCGATCGGCGATCTCGTCGCCTTCCGCATGGCCCGCATCGAGCAGGAGGCGGAAGAGATGCGGACCTATATCCAGACGGCCTGACGTCGGGCCCGCTTTACGGGGCGGTAAAGTCTGCCTGCTAGGCGGGCGCGATGGACAATAGCGCGCATCCTTGGGTCGAAGCGGCCGCGCCGCCGGTGAGCGTCTGCGTCCTCGCGCACAACGAGGCGCGGCGGATCGCGCTGTGCCTCGAAAGCCTGCTCGCCGACGATCCCGCGCTCCCCGTCCACGTCGTCGTCAACGGCTCGACCGACCGCACCGCCGAGATCGCCGCCGGCTTCGCCCGGGCGCGGCCGAACGTGCGCGTCCACATCTATCCCGAAGGCGGCAAGGCGCGCAGCTGGAACCGCTTCCTGTTCGACGAGACCGACGCCTTTTCCGACGTCCACGTCTTCGTCGACGGCGACGCCGAGATCGCCGCCGGCTCGGTCGCCGCGCTGGCCGCCGCGCTGCGCGCCGATCCCCATGCCAATGCCGCGAGCGGGCTGCCGCTTAACGGCCGCAACGTCGCGCTCTATCGCGCCGGCCTCGCCGCCGAGCACGGCCTGTTCGGCGATCTCTATGCGCTGCGCGGCGCCTTCCTCGCGCGGATGAAGGCGCGCGGGCTTCGCCTGCCGGTCGACCTGATCGGCGACGACGGGCTGATCGGCGCGCTCGCCAAGACCGATCTCGGCCCCGCCGCCCGCTGGGACGAGCGCCGGGTGCTGCCCTGCCCCGAGGCCGGCTTCCTGTGCGAGCCCGCCTCGCTCGCGCGGCCGTGGACCTTGCGCCACCAATATCGGCGGATGATCAATTACAGCGTCCGCCATTTCCAGAACCGGATGCTCGCCGAGATCGTGCGCGAGTGCGGCCCGGAGGGGCTGCCCGAGCGCTTGGCCCAGCTCTACCCGCAATGGCTGCCCCGATTCGCGCCGCGGCGCGGGACGTCCTGGTGGTTCGACCGGGCGGCGCTCACCCAGATGGCCGGCTCGGCGCCCTGGCAGGCCAGCGCCAGCCGCCCCCACACAACGAAGACGA
>JBKBVA010000215.1:0-4765 GCA_046289665.1 Allosphingosinicella sp. | reverse complement strand
CCCCTCCCAAGTGCCCCCACCCTGGGCCAAAGCCGTGGCGGGAGGAATGCACCGCCCTTGCGCGCTTTCGGCGCGCGCCGCCGCGCGATTCACAAGGGGTGCAACGGCCGGAAAAATCTTCTACGGGGCTGCGGCAAGCGACAGAAACGAAGGTTGAGGATGACCCGCGACAGCGAGCGACGGAACCGCCCGGCGCTCTCCCTCCATGTACCCGAGCCCGACGCCCGCCCCGGCGACGCGGTCGATTTCAGCCATATCGAGATCCCGCCCGCCGGCAGCGTCCGCCGCCCCGACGTCGCCGCGCCCGCGTCCGAGACCCACGAACTGGTCTATTCGCTGGTGCGCGTGCTCGACGAGGAGGGGAGGGCGGTCGGCCCCTGGGACCCGCGGCTCGATCCGGACACTCTGCGCCGGATGCTGCGCGACATGCTGATGGTCCGCGTCTACGACGACCGCATGTACCGCGCCCAGCGGCAGGGCAAGACCAGCTTCTACATGAAGTCCACCGGTGAGGAGGCGGTCGCCGTCGCCGCCGCCCATGCGCTCGACCGGGAGGACATGTGCTTCCCGACCTACCGCCAGCAGGGCCTGCTCGTCTCGCGCGACTATCCGCTCACCGAGATGATGTGCCAGGTCTATTCGAACCGCGGCGACAAATTGAAGGGCCGCCAGCTCCCGATCATGTATTCGGACCGGGAGCACGGCTTCTTCTCGATCTCCGGCAATCTCGGCACCCAATATCCGCAGGCGGTGGGCTGGGCGATGGGCTCGGCGATCCGGGGCGACAGCCGCATCGCCGCCGCCTGGATCGGCGACGGCGCGACCGCGGAAGGCGATTTCCACAACGCCGTCACCTTCGCCGGCGTCTACCGCGCGCCGGTGATCCTCAACGTCGTCAACAACCAGTGGGCGATCTCGACCTTCTCGGGCATCGCCGGGGCGGAGCTCACCACCTTCGCCGCCCGCGCCGTCGGCTACGGCATTGCCGGGCTCCGGGTCGACGGCAACGACGCGCTCGCCGTCTATGCCGCGACGAAGTGGGCGGCCGACCGGGCGCGCTCCAATCTCGGGCCGACGCTGATCGAATTGTTCACCTACCGCGTGGAGGGGCATTCGACGAGCGACGACCCTTCCGCCTACCGCCCGAAGGACGCCGGCCGCCACTGGCCGCTCGGCGATCCCCTGGAGCGCCTGAAGCAGCACCTGATCGCGCTCGGCGAGTGGGACGAGGAACGCCACGAGGCGCTCCACGCCGAGCTCAGCGCCGAGGTCCGCGCCGCGCAGAAGGAATCGGAGAAGCTCGGCACCCTCGGCGCCGGCGACCTGCTCGATTTCCCGCAGGACGTCGCGACCATGTTCGACGACGTCTACGAAGAGCTGCCCTGGCACCTGAAGGAACAGCGCGCCCAGATGATCGCCGAGCTGGAGGCCGCGAAGAAATGACCGTCATGAACATGATCGAGGCGATCAACTCCGCCCACGACGTGATGATGGAGCGCGATCCCGATACCGTCGTGCTCGGCGAGGACGTCGGCTATTTCGGCGGCGTCTTCCGCGCCACCGCCGGCCTCCAGAAGAAATACGGCACCAGCCGCGTCTTCGACACGCCGATCGCCGAGGGCGGCATCATGGGCGTCGCGATCGGCATGGCGGCCTACGGTCTCCGGCCGATCGCGGAGATTCAGTTCGCCGACTATATCTACCCGGCCTTCGACCAGATCGTCTCCGAAGCCGCCCGCATGCGCTACCGCACCGCCGGCGAATGGCCGATGCCGCTCACCATCCGCTCGCCTTATGGCGGCGGCATCTTCGGCGGCCAGACCCACAGCCAGAGCCCGGAGGCCCTGTTCGCCCACATGGCGGGCATGACCACCGTCATCCCCTCCACCCCCTACGACGCCAAGGGCCTGCTCATCGCCGCGATCGAGAGCAACGACCCGGTCGTCTTCTTCGAGCCCAAGCGCATCTACAACGGCCCGTTCGACGGCTTTTACGAGCGGCCGGTGACGCCCTGGGCGAACCACCCGGCGGCCGAGGTGCCGGAAGGCCACTACACCGTGCCGATCGGCAAGGCCGCGGTGGTGCGGGAAGGCGAGGCGCTCACCGTGCTCGCCTACGGCACGATGGTCCACGTCGCGCTCGCTGCCGCCGAGGCGGAAGGGGTCGACGCCGAAGTGATCGACCTGCGCACCATCGTCCCCGTCGACATCGAGACGATCGAGGCTTCGGTGAAGAAGACCGGCCGCTGCGTCGTCCTCCACGAGGCGACGCGCACCGCCGGCTTCGGCGCCGAATTGTCCGCCCTCGTCCAGGAGCGCTGCTTCTACCATCTCGAAGCCCCGATCCTGCGCGTGACGGGCTACGACACGCCCTATCCGCATTCGCTGGAATGGGCCTATTTCCCCGGCCACGTCCGGGTGGGCCTCGCGCTCAAGAAAGCATTGGAGGACTGATCCCGCCATGGCGCGCTACGAATTCAAGCTCCCCGACATCGGCGAAGGCATTGCCGAGGCCGAGATCGTCGCCTGGCACGTCAAGGTCGGCGACACGGTCGAGGAAGACCAGCAGATCGCCGACATGATGACCGACAAGGCGACGGTGGAGATGGAATCCCCCGTCGCCGGCCGGATCGTCAGCCTCGCCGGCGAAGTGGGCGACCAGATCCCGATCGGCTCGGTCCTCGTCGTCTTCGAAACCGACGCCGAAGCCGCCGCCGCGGCCGAAGAGGCGCAGCAGGACGGCCAGGAGACCGACGCCTCCGGCAACCGCACCGACGAGGTCGCCTTCACCGACGGCCTGGTCGATCCGACGGCGGCGCAGGAGAAGGCCGTCCCGAGCACCGCGGAGAAGGCGGAAACCCGCGCGCAATCCAAAGACTCGTTCGTCCCGAGCGAAGTCGAGGGGCGCACCTCGGAGTCGGTGCAGCGCACCTCGACTTCGCTCGGTACGAACGAGGTTGGGGACCGGGAAGGCTCTGGCGCAGAGGCCAAGATCCTTGCCTCCCCCGCCGTCCGCGCCCGCGCCCGGGACCTCGGCATCGATCTCGCGCAGGTGCGATATGCCGGCGACCGCATCCGCCACGCCGATCTCGACGCCTATCTGCTCTACCAGGGCGGCTCCGTCGCCCGCCCGGGCGGGCGTCCGCGCCGCCAGGACGAGCAGGTCAAGGTCGTCGGCCTGCGCCGCAGGATCGCCGAGAATATGCAGGAGGCGAAGCGCCGCATCCCGCACTTCACCCTCGTCGAGGAATATGACGTCACCGCGCTCGAGCAGACCCGCGCGATGATGAACGCCGATCGCGGCGACAATCCCAAGCTCACCATGCTCCCCTTCCTGATCACCGCGATGGCGCGCACTCTCACCGATTATCCCCAGATCAACACGCGCTACGACGACGACGAGAACGTCCTCTACCGCGCCGGGGCGGTGCACATGGGCATGGCGACCCAGACGCCGAACGGCCTGATGGTCCCCGTCATCCGCAACGCCGACAGCCTCGGCATCTGGGACATCGCCCGCGAGATCCTCCGCCTCTCCGAAGCCGCCCGCACCGGCAAGGCGGCGCGCGAGGAATTGTCGGGCTCGACCTTCACCATCTCCAGCCTCGGCCCGATGGGCGGCATCACCTCGACCCCGGTCATCAACCGCCCGGAGGTCGCCATCGTCGCGGTCAACAAGCTGGAGGAAAAGCCGGTGGTGATCGACGGCGAGCTCGAGATCCGCAAGCGCATGAACCTGTCGCTGAGCTGCGACCACCGCGTCGTCGACGGCTGGGACGCAGCGATGTTCATGCAGGACCTGAAGAAGCTGATCGAAAACCCGCTCAAGCTCCTCAGCGCGTAAAATCCCCTCCCTGGAAGGGAGGGGTTAGGGGTGGGTCGAGCGAAGCGAGCCCTGCAGCCTCCCAGGCCCACCCGCCTTCGGCGGACCCACCCCCGACCCCTCCCTTGCAGGGAGGGGAGTCACGGGCGCTGTGGCGATCGACCTCTCCCTTGGAAGGAACGGCGCCAAGCTCCTCTCCGCCTGAAATCCCCCTCCCTGCAAGGGAGGGGCCAGGGGTGGGTCGCGCGAAGCGCGCTTTCTGCTACCGTGCCGGCATGAGCGGCCGACGTGTTCCACTCCGCCATACGCAGCAAGCGCGCACCCTGCGCCGCGAAGCGACGCCGCAGGAGCGCATGCTGTGGAACCTGCTCTCCCGCTATCGGCCGAAGTTCACGCGCCAGCTCCCGATCGGCCCCTACACGGCCGATTTCGCCAACCGCGAGGCGCGGCTGGTGGTGGAGGTGGACGGCAGCCAGCATATCGACTCGGCGGCGGACCGGGTCCGCACCGCCTTTCTGGCTGCGGAAGGCTGGACCGTCATCCGCTTCTGGAACAGCGAGGTGGATGAGAATCCGGACGGCGTCGCCGAGGCCATCCTCCTCCGCACCGCCGAGTGCCTCGGCGGCCTCGTCCCCGAACCGCGCCCCTCACGCGCGGGAAGAAAGCGACACCCCCGCATCCGCTGACAAGTCACGATCCTGAGGATCCCCCTCCCTGGAAGGGAGGGGCGAGGGGTGGGTCGAGCGAAGCGAGCCCTGCTGGGTCCGAGGCCCGCCCGCCTTCGGCGGACCCACCCCCAACCCCTCCCTTGCAGGGAGGGGAGTCACCGGCGCTGCGGCGCGCGGCCTCTCTTGGAAGCGACGGCGCGAACCTCCTCTCCCGCCCAGAATTCCCCTCCCTGGAAGGGAGGGGCAAGGGGTGGGTCGAGCGAAGCGAGCCCTGC
>JBKBVA010000214.1:0-4788 GCA_046289665.1 Allosphingosinicella sp. | reverse complement strand
CCTACCTCCCGTATCCCGGCTTCAAGCCGGCGGCGGGCACGGTCGGCGAATATAACGGCAAGTTCATGGCCAGCCAGTTCGTGCTGCGCGGCGGCAGCTGCGCCACGCCGCGCGGCCACGTGCGGGCGAGCTACCGCAACTTCTTCTATCCGCACCAGCGCTGGATGTTCTCCGGCCTGCGCCTCGCGAGAGACCTGTGATGGACGCGCCGCGCCCGGAACCGCCGGGGGCCGAGGCCGACCCCGCCTTCCGCCGCGACGTGCTCGCGGGCCTCGCGGCGCCGGTGCGGGCGATCCCCGCCCGCTGGCTCTACGACCGCCGCGGATCGGAGCTGTTCGAGGAGATCACGCGGCTCCCCGAATATTATCCCACCCGCACCGAAACCGCCCTGCTCGAGCGGCATTGCGACGACGTCGCGCGGATCGCCGGCACCGGCGACGCGGTGGTCGAGTTCGGCTCCGGCGCGTCGGTCAAGACGCGGATCCTGCTGCGCTGCGTGAAGCCCGGCGCCTATGTGCCGATCGACATTTCCGGCGATTTCCTGCGCGACGCCGCCGCGAGCCTGCGCGACGATTTCCCCGATCTGCCGGTCTACCCGGTCGAAGCCGACTTCATGAAGCCGATCGCGCTGCCGCGGGCGGTGGCGGAGGCGACCAAGCTCGGCTTCTTCCCGGGCTCGACCATCGGCAACATGGTCGCCGCGACGGCGGTCGATCTGCTGCGCGGCATGAAGGAGACGCTCGGCCTCGGCTCCTTCCTCCTCATCGGCATGGACCGGATCAAGGATGCGGGCGAGCTGGAGCGTGCCTATGACGACGCGGCGGGGGTGACGGCGGCGTTCAACCTCAACCTCCTCCACCGCATCAACCGCGAGCTCGGCGGCGACATTCCGGTCGAGGCGTTCCGCCACAAGGCGGTCTGGAACGACCCGCTCGCCCGCATCGAGATGCACCTCGAGGCGATGCGGGACGTGGCGTTCGAGGTGGGCGGCGAGCGCTTCGCGATGCGTGCGGGCGAGACCATCCACACCGAGAACAGCCACAAATACGGCCCCCGCGAGGCGCGGCTGCTGCTCAAGGCCGGCGGCTGGACGGTGGCGGCCGAATGGACCGACCCGGAAGGCCGCTTCGCGCTCATCCTCGCCGAAGCCGAGCCGCCCCGCTTCGCGCCCTAGGCCCTAGCGCCGCACCTCGGCGCGGAAGAGGGGGACGAGGTCCGTCGCGCCGCGGCATTCCGGCATGTCGTCCCGCGCGACCAGCCGGAAGCGGGCGCCGTCCCAGACGAACGCCTCCCGCGTCCCGCAGTCGCCGAGGCCCCGGCCCTTGAAGAAGGTCTCGAGCCGGCCGCTCTCCCACCAGGGGTTGAACAGGATCGATTTCTCCATCCCCTCGGCATCCGGGTTAGGCGGCAGGTCGAGCGCCGCAGGAACCCACGGCCCCGCGTCCTTCGCGACGAGGAGGAGGGTGCCGATATTGTAGGCGCCGCTCCAGCAGCGCGACGGCACGAGCGCGAGGCTGTGCGCGGCGTCGAGGCGGGAGACCTCGATCTCGCCCCATTCCTCCGGCTCCAGCCCCATCTCCTCGCACAATTGCGCGCGGACCCGCTCCGCCTCCGCCTCGCTGAAGGGGCGGGGCGCCGCGGTCGAGAGCGGCGCCGCCCGCACCGTGGGCAGGGGGCGCGCCGCGGGCACGGCCTCGGGCCCCTTCGGCCCCGGCCGGACGAAGGCGGTGACGGTGCCGATCCGGCCCTGCCGGTCGTCGATGCGGAGCAGGGCGGCCGTCGCGCCCTGGGTGGAGAGGCGCCCGAGCTCCTGGCCGGCCGCGTCGAGCAGCAGCGCGTCCCGCCCGGTGCGGACCGCCTGCAGGAATTCGCGGGGCCGCTCGGGCCGAAGCACCGCCACGCCTTCCGCATCCTTTGCGGCGGCCAGCGCGAAGAGCGTGCCGTCGATGCGGACCGAAGCGCCGTCCCCGTCCCAGAAGCGGATCCGGACGTCCGGCTCCCCGCCGCCTCCGGCGGGCACCGTCACCGCCATCGTCACCGGCCGGTCGAGCGAGGCGGTGTCGGCAAGGGCGACGGCGGTGCAGGCGCCGCCATTGTCGCAGCCGACCACCCATTCGTGGAACAGCTCGGCGGCGGCCGCGGGCGAGGGGGCGGCCGCGGCGGCGGCGGATGCGGCGGCGAGGGCGAGAAGCAGGCTCATGGCGGGGAGGCTAATGCGTCCCGCGCCGCCGCGCCAGCGCCGCCATTGCCCCTCGGGAGCGCCTCGCCTACATGGGCAGCCTGTCGCCGCGGGGAGGATCTGAATGCTCGGTTCGCTATTTTCCATTCTCGATCTGCTGCTGCGGGTCGTGAGCTGGATCATCATCATCCAGGCGATCCTGAGCTGGCTGGTCGCGTTCAACGTGATCAACACCTACAACGATTTCGTCCGCTCCTTCCTCGCCGCGCTCGAGCGGATCACCGAGCCGCTCTACAGGCCGATCCGCCGCATCCTGCCCGATTTCGGCGGGCTCGATCTGTCGCCGCTCGTCGTCCTGCTGCTCATCTACATCCTGCGCATCCTGCTCGCCGGCGTCGCCGCGGACGTCGGCGCCTACGCGGCCTGAGGCCATGGGCGAGGCGGCGATCATCGACGGCAAGGCGTTCGCGGCGAGGTTGCGCGACCGCGTCGCCGCCGCCGTGCCCGGCTTCGTGCGCGAGGCGGGCCGCGCGCCGGGCCTGGCGGTGGTGCTGGTCGGCGAGGATCCGGCGAGCAACGTCTACGTCCGCTCGAAGGGCAAGGCGACGCGCGAGGCGGGCATGGCGAGCTTCGAGCACCGCCTCCCCGAGACGGCGAGCGAGGCCGAGCTGATCGCTTTGGTGGAGCAGCTCAACCTCGACGATGCTGTCGACGGCATCCTCGTCCAGCTGCCGCTCCCGGCCGGCATCGACGACAAGGCGGTGATCGCCGCGATCGATCCGGCCAAGGACGTCGACGGCTTCCACGTCGCCAATGCCGGGCGCCTCGCGGTCGGCGAGGAGGCGCTGGTGCCGTGCACGCCGCTCGGCTGCCTGATGCTGCTCAAGGACCGGTTCGGCGATCTCTCCGGCCTCGAGGCGGTGGTGCTCGGCCGCTCCAACATCGTCGGCAAGCCGATGGCGCAACTGCTCCTCCAGGAAAATTGCACCGTCACCATCGCCCACAGCCGCACCCGCAACCTGCCGGACGTGGTGCGCCGCGCCGACATCGTCGTCGCCGCCGTCGGCCGTCCGGAGATGGTCAAGGCGGACTGGCTGAAGCCCGGCGCGGCGGTGATCGACGTCGGCATCAACCGGGTGCCGGCCGACGAGGAGGGCAAGAGCCGGCTGGTCGGCGACGTCGATTTCGAAGGCGCGCGGGGCGTGGCCGGGGCGATCACCCCGGTGCCCGGCGGCGTCGGGCCGATGACGATCGCGGTCCTGCTCAGGAACACCCTCGTGGCTGCCCACGCCCGCGCCGGCATGCCGGCGCCGATCGGCCTGTGAGCGGTCCCGGCCGCGTCCTCAGGCCGGCGTCCGGAGCGCGCGGCTGATGGCCGAGCTCGCCGCCCTCTTCCTCTCCGCCTTCGTCACCCTGTTCGTGATCATCGATCCGCCGGGCTGCGCGCCCATCTATGCCGGCCTCACCCGCGACGTGCCGGCGCAGCAGCGGCGGATGATGGCGGTGCGCTCGGTACTGATCGCCGGCGGCGTGCTGCTCTTCTTCGGCCTGCTCGGCGAGGATTTCCTGCGCGTGCTCGGCATCGGCCTGCCCGCCTTCCGCATCGCCGGCGGCATCATGCTGTTCCTGATCGCGCTCGAGATGGTGTTCGAGAAGCGCACCCAGCGCCGCGAGAGCCGCGCCCAGGAAGTGCAGGAAAGCCCGGAGATCGAGGACGTCTCGGTCTTTCCGATGGGCATTCCGATGATCGCCGGCCCGGGCTCGATCGCGTCGGTGATGCTGCTGGTCGGCCGCAGCGACGGGCTTCACCAGTCGATCGTCGTCTTCGCCGCTCTGCTGTCGGTGCTGGTCCTCACCCTGCTCGCCTTGCTGGCGGCGGGGCCGCTGATGAGGCTGATCGGCCACAAGATGGAAGCGATGCTGACCCGCCTGCTCGGCGTCATCCTCGCCGCGCTCGCCGCCCAGTTCGTCATCGACGGGATCAACCTGGCGATCGAGCTGTGACCACCCGCCACATCCGGTAGGGCGACTTTTCCGGCAGCGTCACCGGCTCCAGCCAGGCGGGCGCCCGGCCGTTGACCAGCTGCATGTAGAAGCCCTCCTTCGCCTTGGCGGCGTAGATGGTCGTCTCCGACAGGCCCGGGCAGATCAGCACATAGTCGATGCCGCGCCGCTCGATCGTCCGCCGTGCCTCGTCCGGCGTGCCGCGGAAGGCGCGCATCACCGCGATGATGTCCTCGCCGTTGCGATGATAGGGGCCGGCCACCGCGTCGTGCGGCGTCCCGACGATGAGGCGCGGGCCGAGATCGACATGGGTCAGCACATAGCCCTTGGGCTGGCGCGCCACCGGCCGCAGCGCGGCGAAGGTCGGGCAGAGGCGATTGGCCTGCGCCACCGGCTTCATCCGCGGATTGGGCGGGTTCGGCACCAGCTTCGCCGCCTGCTGGACGAGGATGCCGGAGATCAGCAGGAACACCGCCACCGTGCCCAGCACGCGCACCGGCATCAGCCGGGCGGCGCGCAGCCGCGGGATCAGCGCCCAGCCGAGCGCCGTCGCGCCGGGTACGGCGAGGAGCTGGGCGGCGGGCCCGGCGCGGCTCTGCCAGAGC
>JBKBVA010000213.1:0-4790 GCA_046289665.1 Allosphingosinicella sp. | reverse complement strand
CCGGGGTCTCGCGGGATGAAAACCTCCCGTCACCCCGGCGAAGGCCGGGGTCTCGTGGGGTGAAGAGCGCCGCGCGTTTCCGACCCGAGATCCCGGCCTTCGCCGGGATGACGGGAGGAGCGCCGGGATGATGAGGGGGGCGCCCGGATGACGGCTGGGCCTAATGCCCCGAGTGGCCGCCGCCCGCTACGCTGCGCACCTCGGCCTGCGCACTCACCGCCGGCGCCCCTTCGAAGCTGAAATTGAGGACCACCGTCCCCCCCGGCGTCACCTCCGGGCCGAGCCCGAACAGCATGGCGTGCTTCCCGCCCGGCTCGAACGCCACCGTCTCCCCCGCGGGCACCGCCACGCGGTCCAGCGGCAGCATCCTCACCACCCCGCCTTCGGTCACGCTCTCGTGCAGCTCGATCCGCTGGGCGGCGGGGCTGTCGATCGCGGTGAGCGCGGCGTCGCCGCCGCGGGCCTCGAGCGTGAAATAGGCCGCCGCCGGCTGGCCCTCGGCCGCGGGCAGCCGCACCCACGCTTTGTCGACGGCGACGGAAGGCACCGCCGGCTCCGAGCCGCAGGCTGAAAGAAGGAGCAAGGCCGCGAGCGCCGCGGCGGCGCTTTTCTTCTGCATCTTTGGTGTCACAGCCGCAGCCTAAAGGCGGGCGCACTTCTTGTCGCCCCGAAAAGCACCCCTATATCGCTGCCGAAACACTCGCGCGTCCGGATCACGGGCGCCGCAATCGGTTCAAGCATCGGGGCAAAGAGGATATTATGGCTAGAGTGATCGGTATCGACCTTGGCACCACCAACAGCGCGGTCGCCGTGATGGAAGGGGGCAAGCCCAAGGTCATCGAGAATTCGGAAGGCGCGCGCACCACGCCGTCGGTGGTCGCCTTCACCAAGGACGGGGAGCGCCTCGTCGGACAGGCCGCCAAGCGGCAGGCCGTCACCAATCCGGACAATACGGTTTTCGCGGTGAAGCGCCTGATCGGCCGCCGCTTCGACGATCCGGTGACCAAGAAGGACACCGAGCTGGTCCCCTACGACATCGTGCGCGGCGCCAATGGCGACGCCTGGGTCAAGGCGGGCGGCAAGGACTATTCCCCCTCGCAGATTTCGGCCTTCATCCTCCAGAAGATGAAGGAAACCGCCGAAGGCTATCTCGGCGAGACCGTGACGCAGGCGGTGATCACCGTCCCCGCTTACTTCAACGACGCCCAGCGCCAGGCGACCAAGGATGCCGGCCAGATCGCCGGCCTCGAGGTGCTGCGCATCATCAACGAGCCGACCGCCGCGGCGCTCGCCTACGGACTCGAGAAGCAGGACGGCAAGACGATCGCCGTCTACGATCTCGGCGGCGGCACGTTCGACATCTCGATCCTTGAGATCGGCGACGGCGTGTTCGAGGTGAAGTCGACCAACGGCGACACCTTCCTCGGCGGCGAGGACTTCGATGCGCGCATCGTCGACTTCCTGGCCGACGAGTTCAAGAAGCAGGAAGGCATCGACCTTCGCAACGACCGCCTCGCGCTCCAGCGCCTCAAGGAAGCGGCCGAGCGCGCCAAGATCGAGCTCTCCTCGGCGCAGACCACCGAGGTCAACCTGCCCTTCATCACCGCCGACCAGAACGGGCCCAAGCACCTCGTCAAGTCGATCAGCCGCGCGGACCTCGAGCGTCTCGTCGGCGATCTCATCCAGCGCACGCTCGAGCCCTGCAAGAAGGCGCTCGCCGACGCCGGCATCAAGGCCAATGAAGTGGACGAGGTCGTCCTCGTCGGCGGCATGACCCGCATGCCGCGCGTGCGCGAAGTGGTGAAGGACTTCTTCGGCAAGGAGCCGCACACCGGCGTCAACCCGGACGAGGTCGTCGCGATGGGCGCCGCCATCCAGGCCGGCGTGCTGCAGGGCGACGTCAAGGACGTGCTGCTGCTCGACGTCACCCCGCTGTCGCTCGGCATCGAGACGTTGGGCGGCGTCTTCACCCGGATGATCGACCGCAACACGACCATCCCGACCAAGAAGTCGCAGACCTTCTCCACCGCCGAGGACAATCAGAATGCGGTGACGATCCGCGTCTTCCAGGGCGAGCGCGAGATGGCCGCCGACAACAAGGTGCTCGGCCAGTTCGACCTGGTCGGCATTCCCCCGGCGCCGCGCGGCGTGCCGCAGATCGAGGTCACCTTCGACATCGACGCCAACGGCATCGTCCACGTCTCGGCCAAGGACAAGGGCACCGGCAAGGAGCAGCAGATCCGCATCCAGGCCTCGGGCGGCCTCGCCGACTCGGACATCGAGAAGATGGTCCGCGAAGCCGAGCAGTTCGCCGAAGAGGACAAGAAGCGCCGCGAATCGGCCGAAGCCCGCAACAACGCCGACAGCCTGATCCACAGCACTGAAAGGCAGCTGGCGGAGCATGGCGACAAGATCGACGAGTCGCTGAAGACCGAGATCCAGGCGGCGGTCGACGAGGCCAGGCAGGCGGTCGAGGGCGGCGACGTCGAGCAGATCAAGGCCAAGGCCTCGGCGCTCGGCCAGGTCGCGATGAAGCTTGGCCAGGCGATCTACGAGAAGGAGCAGGCGGCGGGCGCCGGCGCGGCCGATACCGGCGCGGGCACCACCGACTCCGCCACCGACGCCGCGGGCGCGGACGAGGAAGTCGTCGACGCCGAATTCTCCGAGGTCGACGACGAGAACAAGGGCTGAGGCAAATGTCTGCAGTCGTCATGCCGGCGAAGGCCGGCATCTCAGGGAGAATGGGCACGACCCTGCTCCCCGAGACCCCGGCCTGCGCCGGGGTGACGGCTCCGGACGCGGAGGTCCTGCACCGTCATGGTTGAAACCGATTATTACGAGCTGCTCCAGGTCGAGCGCGGGGCGGACGACAAGGCGATCAAGTCCGCCTACCGCCGCCTCGCGATGGAATGCCATCCGGACCGCAACGGCGGCTGCCCGAATGCCGAGGCGAAGTTCAAGGCGATCAGCGAGGCCTATGATTGCCTGAAGGACCCGCAGAAGCGCGCCGCCTACGACCGCTTCGGCCACGCCGCCTTCCGCAACGGCGGCATGGGCGGCGGCGGCGCGCAGGATTTCGGCTCCTTCTCCGACATCTTCGAGAACATCTTCGGCGAGTTCATGCACGGGCAGCAGGGCGACCGCCGCTCCAATGCGCTGCGCGGCTCGGACCTGCGCTACGATCTCGAGATCAGCCTCGAGGACGCCTATAACGGCAAGCAGGTCGATTTGCGCATCGACACCACCCAGCCGTGTGAGCCGTGCGGCGGATCGGGCGCCAAGTCGGGCACCGGCGCCAGGACCTGCACGATGTGCCACGGCCGCGGCCAGGTCCGCGCCCAGCAGGGCTTCTTCGTCATCGAGCGCACCTGCCCCACCTGCCGCGGCGCCGGCGAGGTGATCGCCGATCCGTGCGAGCGCTGCCGCGGCGAGGGGCGCATCGAGAAGGAGCGCTCGCTCCAGGTCAACGTGCCCCCCGGGGTCGACGAAGGCACACGCATCCGCCTCTCCGGCGAAGGCGAGGCGGGCGTCCGCGGCGGGCCGAACGGAGACCTCTACATCTTCGTCCATCTTGCCCGCCACTCGGTCTTCCAGCGCGAGGGCAACACCCTCTTCGCCCGCTGCCCGGTGAGCTTCACCACCGCCGCCTTGGGCGGCACCATCGAAGTCCCCGGCCTCGACCGCTCCAGCCACGAGATCAAGATCCCGGCCGGCATCCAGTCCGGCAAGCAATTGCGCGTCCGCGGCGCCGGTATGCCGATCCTGAACGGCCGCGGCCACGGCGACATGGTGATCCAGGTCGAGGTCGAGACCCCGACGCGGCTGTCGGCGAAGCAGAAGGAACTGCTCGAGGCGTTCCGGCAGACCGAGACCGGCGACGAATGCCCGGCATCGAAGAGCTTCTTCGGCAAGCTGAAGGCGCTGTTCGAGGCATAAGGCAGGCGGTCATCCCGGCGAAGGCCGGGATCTCAGGCCGCGAAAGGCACCGCCGCCGATGCCGGCGCGCACTCTCCACGAGATCCCGGCCTTCGCCGGGATGACGCGCGGGGACTCCCTGCCCCCCCAACACCCGGCGGAGACTACCCCCCGAACACCCGCGCGAAGATCGTGTCGACGTGCTTGAAATGGTAGGCGAGGTCGAAGCGTTCCTCGATCTCGGCCTCGGACAACAGGGCGGTGACCTCCGGATCCGCCTTCAGCAGCTCCATCAGCGACAGCGCGCCGTCCGAATCCCACACCTTCATCGCGTTGCGCTGGACGAGGCGGTAGGAATCCTCGCGGCTGGCACCGGCCTGGGTCAAAGCGAGGAGGACGCGCTGCGAGTGGACGAGCCCCCCCATCCGATCGAGATTCTTCTGCATCCGCTCCGGATAGACGACGAGCTTCTCCATCACGCCGGTGAGGCGGGCGAGCGCGAAATCGAGCGTCACCGTCGCATCGGGGCCGATGTAGCGCTCGACCGACGAGTGGCTGATGTCGCGCTCGTGCCAGAGGGCGACATTCTCCAGCGCCGGCGTCACATAGCCGCGCACCATCCGCGCGAGCCCGGTCAAATTCTCGGTCAGCACCGGGTTGCGCTTGTGCGGCATCGCCGACGAGCCCTTCTGGCCGGGCGAGAAATATTCCTCCGCCTCCAGCACCTCGGTGCGCTGCAGGTGGCGCACCTCGGTGGCGAGCCGCTCGACCGACGAGGCGATGACGCCCAGGGTCGCGAAGAACATCGCATGGCGGTCGCGCGGGATGACCTGCGTCGACACCGGCTCGATGGTCAGGCCCATCTTCTCGGCGAC
>JBKBVA010000212.1:0-4798 GCA_046289665.1 Allosphingosinicella sp. | reverse complement strand
CGACGAGCCGGCCGTCGCGGACGCGGCGCGGGTCGTGCTGGCGCACCCAGTCGCGCAGGTGGCGGGCCGATGCGGCATCGGGCGCCGCGCCGGCGAAATCGTCGAAGGCGCGCTCGGCCCGGCGGATCATGTGGGCGGCGATGAACGGCGCCCCTTCGGCAGCCCCCTGCTCGGGATGCTTGAGCGCACATTCCCATTCGAGCACCGCCCAGCCTTCATAGCCGTACTGGGTGAATTTGGAGAAGATCGCCCCGAAGTCGATCTGCCCGTCGCCCAGCGAGCGGAAGCGGCCGGGCCTGTCCTCCCAGCCCGAATAGCTGCCGTAGACGCCCGCGCGCCCCGTCGGGCGGAACTCGGCATCCTTGACGTGGAAGCACTTTATCCGCGGGTGATAGATGTCGATGAAGTCGAGATAATCGAGCTGCTGCAGCACGAAATGGCTCGGATCGTAGAGGATGTTGGCGCGCGGGTGGTTGCCGACCGCGTCCAGGAAGCGCTCGAAGGTCACGCCGTCGTGCAGGTCCTCGCCGGGATGAAGTTCGTAGGCAGCGTCGACGCCATTCTCCTCGAACACGTCGAGGATCGGCCGCCAGCGCCGCGCGAGCTCGGCAAAGCCCTCCTCGACCAGCCCCGCCGGCCGCTGCGGCCAGGGATAGACGGTGTGCCAGAGCAGGGCGCCGGAGAAGGTGGCGTGGGCGTCGAGGCCCATGCGGCGGCTGGCGCGCGCCGCCAGCTTCACCTGTTCGATCGCCCACTCGGTGCGTTCCTTCGGCTTGCCCTGCACTTGCGGAGCCGCGAAGGCGTCGAACAGTTCGTCATAGGCCGGGTGGACGGCGACGAGCTGGCCCTGGAGGTGGGTCGAAAGCTCGGTCACCTCGACGCCCGCCTCGCGGCAGGTGCCGAGCACCTCGTCGCAATAATCCTGGCTCTCGGCGGCTTTGGCGAGATCGAACAGGCGCCCGTCCCAGCTCGGGATCTGGATGCCTTCATAGCCGAGGTCCGCCGCCCAGCGCGCCATGTCGGGCAGCGAGTTGAACGGCGCCTCGTCGCCGGCAAACTGGGCGAGGAAGATGGCGGGACCCTTCATGCGGCATGCTCCTTCAGATCGACCCATTCCGCGCCGCGCGCGCTGCTGTCGTGCGCGGCCTGGATGAAGCGCATGCCGGCGACGCCGTCGGCGAGGCTGGCATAGCTGGGGCTGGCGGGGACGCGGCCGCGCACCGCCTCGGCGAAATCGCGGTAGATGTTGGCGAAGGCCTCGAAATAGCCTTCCGGGTGGCCGGAGGGGAGGCGCGTCGCCGCCATCGCCGCCTCGCCGAGATACGAACGGTCGCCGCCCGGCGTCCAGATTTCCTCGGGCCTGCCGCGCGGCGCGACGCGGAGACTATTGGGCTGCTCCTGCCGCCAGTGGAGCCCGGCTTCCTCACACCAGATTGAGATGGTGAGGCCGTTGGCATCGCCGGTGCAGATCTGGCTGGCGACGAGCGTGCCGCGCCCGCCGCCTTCGAGGTGAAACAGCGCCGCGCCGTCGTCGTCGAGCCGCCGCCCCGGCACCGCCGCGCGTATCTCCGCCGAGAGCCGCGTCATCCGCTCGCCGGTGACGAACTCGACGAGGTTGAAGGCGTGGGTGCCGATGTCGCCGAACGCGCCGGCCAGGCCGGAGCGCGCCGGATCGACCCGCCATTCGGCCTGCTTGCCGACGCTGTCCTCCGCCTTCGCGAGCCAACCCTGCGTGTAGGCGACGGAGACGCGGCGGACCGCCCCGAAGCGGCCGGACGCGACCAGCGCCCGCGCCTCCTTCACCATCGGGTAGCCGGTATAGGTGTGGGTGACGCCGACGAGGCCGCCGGTCCGCTCCGCCGCCTCGGCGAGCGCCAGCGCCGCCTCGAGCGTGTCGGTGAGCGGCTTGTCGGTCAGCACCGGAAAGCCCGCCTCGAGCGCGGCGATGGCGGCCGGCGCGTGCATGTGGTTGGGCGTGACGATGGCGACGAACTCGGCGCCGTCGGCGCGCACCTTCTCGCCCGCCAGCAACGCGCGCCAGTCGGCATAGGAGCGGTCCGGATCGAGGCCGACCGCCTCCCCCGAGCGCCGGGCGCGCTCCGGATCGGAGCTGAGGGCGCCGGCGACCAGCCGGCAATTGCCGGCGATCGCCGCGGCGGTGCGGTGGACGGGGCCGATGAACGCGCCCTCGCCGCCGCCGATCATCGCATAGCGCACCGGTCCTGCCATCGAGCTCCCCTGCTTGGCGCGGCTCGTGCGGCCGCTTGCCGCGTCATTGTTAGCGCTCCCACGGGCGACCGCAAGCGCTTTACAGGTCGATCCGCCGTCCCTCCGCCGCCGAGCGGTAGATCGCCTCGATGATGCGCATGTCGCGCAGCCCCTCCTCGCCGGCGACGATCGGCTCGCGCCCTTCCAGCACGCACTCGGCCATGTGATCGAGCTGCCCGGCGAACTGGTTGACCGCCGGCCCCGGCGGCGGCGTCACGCCCCGCGTCTCGCCGCCCTTGCGGACCCGCATGGCATGGCCGCCATACGGCGTCGCCGGCTCCATATCGATCCAGCCTTCGCTCCCGGTCAGGCGGATGTGGCTGTGGCCGGAGCTGTAGGAGGAGAAACCGTGGCCGACGAGGCCCGACGGGTAGAGGAAGCTCCACGACACCCGGTCCTCGACCTCGGAGAAACGCGGATCGCTGCGGTCGGTCTGTTCGGTGGCGATCACCGACACCGGCTCCTCGCCGGCCATGTAGCGCAACGCCTGGACCGAATAGATGCCGATATCCATCATCGAGCCGCCGCCGGCCAGCGCCCGCTTCAGCCGCCACTGGGCGGGGTCGCCGATCGAGAATCCGTGCTCCGACTGGACGAAGCGGCTTCGGCCCACCGCTTCCTCGCGGGCGAGGCGCATGGCGTGGAGGTTGTGCGGCTCGAAATGGCTGCGATAGCCGATCATCAGCCGCCGGCCCGCCTTGCGGCAGGCGGCGATCATCGCCTCGCATTCGGCGGAGGAGACCGCCATCGGCTTCTCGCACAGGACGTGCTTGCCCGCCGCGGCCGCGCGGATCGTATATTCGGCGTGCATCGAATTGGGCAGCACCACGTAGACGACGTCGACGTCCGGATTGTCGCGGATCCGGTCGAAATCCTCATAGCCGTAGATCGAGCGCTCCGGCACCTCGTGCTCGGCCGCCACCCGCCGCGCTTTCTCCGGGTCGCCGCTGACCAGAGCGGTGAGGCGGCTCAGCCGGCAATTGGCGAATTGCGGGATGATCTGCCCGAGCCCGTAGCTGCCGAGGCCGACGATGGCGTAGCCGACCTGCTTCTTCTTCCTCCCGCCGATGATGCGCGGCGCGGCGAGCGCGGCGGCCCCGGCCGAGGCGGCGCCGAGGCCGACCAGCAGGTTGCGGCGCGTGAGCAGCGTGCGACGAATCATTGCAGCAGGTGCTTTTGCACCTTGCCCGCGGCGGTGCGAGGAAAATCGCGGACGAACTCGAAGCTGCGCGGCACCTTGTAGGCGGCGAGCCGGCCCCGGCAGAAGGCTTCGAGCTCCGCCGCGTCGGGCGGGGTGCGGCCGCAGGCGACCTGGACGAAGGCGCGGCCGACCTCGCCCCATTTCGGGTGCGGCGCCGGCACCACCGCCGCCTCGCACACCGCCGGATGGCCGGCCAGCACGTTCTCCACCTCGGCCGGATAGACGTTCTCCCCGCCCGAGATGAACATCTCCTTCCGCCGCCCGGCGACGTAGTAGAAGCCGTCCGCGTCCCGCCGCGCCAGATCGCCCGAGCGGAGCCAGCCGTCGGCGGTGAACGCCGCCCGCGTCGCCTCCGCATTGTTCCAGTAGCCGGGCGTCACGGCGGGGCCGGAGAACAAGACCTCGCCGATCTCGCCGTCGGCGACGTCGCGGCCGTCGCGGTCGACCAGCCGCACGCCGACCAGCAATTGCGGCTTGCCGACCGAGCCGATCTTCTCCCGTGCGTCGGCGGGCGCCTGCAGGAAGGCGGTGGGGCCGGTCTCGGTCATGCCCATGCCGTTGCACACCGCGATCCCCGCCGCCGCCGCGCGCCGCACCAGCGCATCCGCCAGCGGCGCGCCGCCGCAGCCCCAGTGGCGGACATGATCGAGCGGCAGTTGCGCGAAGCCGGGATGATCGAGCAGCGACTGGTAGACGGTCGGCACGGCGAAGAAGGTGTCGATCCGGCGCGCGGCGAGCAGTGCGATCACGGCTTCGACCTCGAACCCCGGCAGGATCGTGACCCGCCCGCCCTGGAAGAGCGTCGGCAGGCTGTGGAGGTTGATCCCGGCGGTGTGGAACAGGGGCAGGAAATTGAGGGTGGTGTCGGTCGAGCGGATGTCGATCGCCGCGCCGATATTGACATAGTTCGCGACCGCCATCCGGTAGGTGTAGATCACGCCCTTCGGCCGCCCGGTCGTGCCCGACGTGTAGAGCAGGTACCAGATGCCGTCGCCCGGCCAGTGGTCGCGGAAGCTGCCCGGCTCCGCGGCGGCGACCAGCGCCTCATAATTGTCGTCGAGGCCGATCGCGTCGCCGAGGCCGAGCGCCGTCGCCGCGGCCGCGTCCTCAGCGCCGTAGAAGACCAGCCGCGGCCCGGCATCCGCCACCAGCGGCGCCAGCTCAAGCGGCGGCATCCGCCAGTTCAGCGGCACGAGGATGGCGCCGAGGCGCGCGCAGCCGAACAATATCTCGAAGAAGGCGATGCGGTTGCGGCAGAGGATCGCCACCCGGTCCCCCGCCAGCACGCCGCGTGCCTGCAGCAGGGAGGCCACCGCCGCCGCCCGCCGG
>JBKBVA010000211.1:0-4832 GCA_046289665.1 Allosphingosinicella sp. | reverse complement strand
CCGTCTCCACCTCGTCGTCCGTCAGCTCGGCTCCGCAGGGGATCGACAGCACCTCCCGCGCCGCCCGCCACGCCTGATAGCTGAGCTGGCCCATCTTGCGCGCCGGCGTGTCGTAGAGCCCCATCTCCTCGCCCAGTTTCTCGGCATAGAGGCCCCAGCCTTCGGTGAAGGCGGTGAAGAAGGCGAAGTGGCGGCGGAAGGGCGGCAGATCGATCTCCTGCTGGAGCGCGATCTGGTGGTGGTGGCCGGGCACCGCCTCGTGGAGCGACAGAGCCGGTATCTCCCAGAGCGGCCGCTGGTCGAGCTTCGACGTGTTGACGTAATAAGTGCCGGCGAGGCCGCTTTCCGCGCTGCCCTGGCTGTAATAGGCGGTGGTCGTCCCCTCGGCGATCTCGGCCGGTATCTCCCTGATGCCGTAGGGGAGGCGCGGCAGCGTGCCGAAATAAGCGGGCATCTGGCCGTCGATCGCCTTGGTCACCCGCGCCGTCGCCCGCATCAGCTCCTCGGGCGTCTTCGCATAATGTTCGGGGTTGGTGCGCAGGTCCTGGATGAAGGCGGCGCGCGAGGCGAAGCCGGCTTCGCGCGCGACCTTCTCCATCTCGGCATTGATCGCCGCCGATTCCTTGAGGCCGAGCTGGTGGATCTGGTCGGGCGACAAATCGGTCGTCGTCTCCTGGCGGACGCGGAAGGCGTAATAGGCCCGCCCGCCCGGCTGGGCCGAGACGCTGTCGGCCTTCGCGCATTTCGGCGCATATTGGGTGCGGTAGAATTGGGCGTGCTTCTCATAGGCCGGGTTCAGCACCTCGCCGATGATCCGCCGCGCCCGCGCCTGCAGCGCCGCCCAATAATCCTCCTCCACGTCCACCGGCCGCGGGCCGAGGAACGGCTCGTAGAAGCGCGACTTGGCCGGATCCGGCGCGATCACGCCGGTGATCGAGCGTTCGTAATTGCCGAGCACCGAACAGGGGAGGACATGGCCGCCGCGCACCGCCTGGGCGGTAATCGCCAAAGCGGCGTCGTTGAGGTCCGGATATTGCTCCAGCCGCGCGAGATAGCTCTCGAAATCCGCGCGCGTGCGGAACGGCAGGCTGCGCGCCATGCCGGCGAAGTTCTGGTGCCAGCCCGAATAGGTGGTGAAGAGCATCGTCCTCTGCGGCAGCCGGTTCGCCTCGATCCGCTCGGCAAGGTCGCGCCGCAGGATCGCGCGCGTCGTCCGCTCCGCCGGGCTCAGCCCGGCTTCCGGTATCGCCTCGAGCCGGCCCAGAAAGGCCTGCGCCTCGCGGGCGCGCCGGTCCTCGGCGGCGAGGCTGATGTCCTGGATGCGGTCGTCATGGTCGCGCACGCCGAGCGCGGTCGCATAGGTCGGGTTCTCGCGCAGCAGCCAGGCATAATGGTCGGCGAGCAGGGCCTGGAAATCGTCGGCCGGCGCGGCCGCGGCCGGCGCGGCGCAGGCGAGAGCTGCGGCGATGATCGGGAAGGCGAAGCGGCGGGGCATGCATGTCTCCGGACGGGAAGGGCGTAGGCGCACCCTATCCCCCCTCCCCCGCCCCCGCCAAGGCTTGTCGGAAACGATCCGCTGCGTTGCCGGTTATCAGGGAGACGCGACGCAGCGGAAGGGAGCCTCATGAGCGACAACATCTACAAGATCATCGGGCTGGTCGGCAGCTCCGAAACCAGCATCGAGGACGCGATCGAAGGCGCCATCGCCCGTGCCTCGAAGACGGTGCGCGACGTGCGCTGGTTCGAGGTCAAGGAGACGCGCGGCCATGTCGAGGGCGGCAAGGTCGCGCATTACCAGGTGACGCTGCGCATCGGCTTCACGCTCGACGACTAGACCCTTCTTGCGCAGCTTTGCCGGCGCCGCCGAAAGCGCTGGCGCGCGCGCCGAAAATGGCTAGCTTCCGCGGCTCCACTCCGGGGGGAGCCGCATGACCGCTGCCGAAGCCACGCCAGAACTCGATATCGAGACCCGCGCCGACCGCGCCTTCCTCGGCCACCCGAAGGGGCTCGGCTACCTCGCCTTCACCGAGGCGTGGGAGCGTTTCTCCTATTACGGCATGCAGGCGCTGCTGGTCCTCTACCTCGTCAACTATCTGCTGCTGCCGGAAAATGTCGGCAACGTCGCCTTCTTCGAGGAGTTCCGCGGCTTCTACGGCGGGCTGGACGGCCAGCCGCTCGCCTCGGCCATCGTCGGCACCTATTTCGCCCTCGTCTACCTGACGCCGATCCTCGGCGGCCTCATCGCCGACCGCCTGACCGGCAAGCGCCGCGCGGTGCTGATCGGCGCCATCGTCATGTCGCTCGGCCACTTCCTGATGGCCTTCGAGATCACCTTCCTCTTCGCGCTTCTCTGCCTCGTCATCGGCAGCGGCCTCCTGAAGGGCAATATCGCCAGCCAGGTCGGCTCGCTCTACAAGCCCGAGGACCTGCGCCGCGCCGACGCCTTCCAGATCTTCTATCTCGGCATCAACGCCGGCGTGATCGCGGCGCCGCTCATCGTCGGGACGCTGGGCGAGAGCGTCGGCTGGCACTGGGGCTTCGGCGCGGCCGGCGTCGGCATGCTGATCTCGCTCGGCATCTACATTGCCGGCCAGAAGCACCTCCCCGCCGACCACATCCAGCCGCGCAGCAAGGCCGAGCGTGCGGCCGCGCCCAAGCTCACGCGCACCGACTGGCTGGCGACCGTGGCCCTCCTGCTGCTCATCCCGGTGGTGGCGATCGCGATCGTGCCCAACAACCAGATCTTCAACGCCTATCTCGTCTGGGGCGACCGCGATTTCGACCTGACCTGGATGGGCACCAAGCTGCCGACCACCTGGCTGATCACGCTCGACGCGGTCGTCTCGGTGAGCTTCCTCGCCGGCGTCGCGCTCTTCTACCGCTGGTATGCGAAGCGCTGGCGCGAGCCCGACGAGCTCACCAAGATCATCATCGGCTCGGCCTTCTCGATCGGCGGCATGCTGTGCCTGTTCCTCGCCGCCTGGACGCAGGGGCCGGGCGAGAAGATCGGCCTGTTCTGGCCGGTCATGTTCCACGTCGTAAACTCGATCGGCTTCGCCCACATGCTGCCGGTCAGCCTCGCTTTGTTCGCGCGGCTCGCGCCCAAGGCGATCAACGCGACCGTCATCGGCGTCTACTATCTGGCCTTCTTCGCCGGCAATTCGATGGTCGGCTGGGTCGGCGGCTATCTGGAGACGATGCCGGCGACCCAATTCTGGCTCCTCCACGCCGGCTTCGCCGCCGCCGCGGGCGCCGCCTTCCTGCTCTTCAAGCTGCTCCTCTCGAAGCGGCTGATGCACGATCCGGTGCCGCTGCCCGACTGAGCCGGCCCCGCGATTGACAATCGTTACGGCCGCGGCTAGTGGCGCCCTCCCCGCGGCACATGCGCCGCGGACAGACGGAGAGATGAGATGCAGCATCGCGACATTGCGCGATTTCCTGCCGCCTCCGTCCGGATCCCGCCCAAGCGCTAGCCGCTTCGCCGGGGCCGGACCCGGCGGTCTAGAAATCCACTGAAAACCGCATCTTTGGAGACGGCCGCGGCGCGCCTGCGCACGCCTGGCCGCGATGGATTTGTCATGGGCGAGAAGCTTCTGGCGCAGCGCACGCTCGCGTGGCTGCGCGAACATACCGGCCGTCAAAGCCGCGAGGCGATGGCGGCCCTCGAATGGGCGCACGACCAGCGCGACTGGCTGTGGCCCGGCCGCACCTGGGCCGACGACGCGGCGCCCGGCCTGTTCGGCCGGGGCGGCGACGCGCTCGACTGGGACCGGCTGCCGCAGCTGCTCGGCGCCGTCGACACCGCCGAGCCCGAACCGCCGCTCTTCGCGTCGCTCCGGGCGGCGGCGGACCTGCTCGCGCTCGAGGATTTCGACCGGAGGCTGCTCCAGGCCGTCGCCGGCTTCGAGCGCCTGCCGCGCCTGTCGAGCCTGCGCTCGCGGCTGGCCAATGCGGAGGCAAGCCTGATCGAGCCGATCGGCTGCCTTGCCGGCGCGCCGGCGGCCGAGGCGGCCGCGCGCGTGCGCCGGTCCGATCTGCTCACCCTCGGGCTGGTGCGGATCGACGGCAATCCCGGCTACGGATCGATGGAGCTTCAGCTTCACTGGGCCTTCGCGCGCGTACTCGATGCGGGCAGCGTCGACGAGGCGCGGCTGACCGACGCGCTCGCCGGCGTGCGGCAGGCTGCGACGCTCGAGCCCGCCGATTTCGCCGAGCATGAGGAAGCGTTCGGCCTCCTCGTCCGCCTGCTCCAGGGGGCGGTGGCGGCGGGGGCGGCGGGGGTGAACATCCTCGTGCACGGGCCGCCGGGTACGGGCAAGACGGAGCTTGCCCGCACCCTCGCCGCCGCGGCGGGTGCGGACCTGTTCGCGGTGGGCGAGGCCGATGTCGACGGCGACGAGCCGACCCGGCTCGACCGGCTGCAGTCCCTGCAGCGGGCGCAGCGCCTGCTCACCCGCCGGGGCCGCAGCGTGCTGCTGTTCGACGAGATGGAGGACCTCTTCTCCGAGGCCGGCTGGTCCGCCGATGGCGGCCGCCGCTCGGGCGCGAAGATCTACGTCAACCGGCTGCTCGAGGAGATGCCGGTGCCGGTGGTCTGGACGTCCAACTCCCTCGAGGCGATCGACGCGGCGCACCTGCGGCGGATGAGCTTCGTGCTGCGCATGGACCACCCCTCGGCGCGGGCGCGGGCGCGGATCGCCGCGCGCGCCGCCGCCGCCGAACGCGCGTTCGACGCGGCGCCCGGCCTCGCCCCCCTGCTCGCCCGCGAGCCGGAAAGCGCGAGCGTCGCGCGGGTGGCGCTGCGCACGGCGGCGCTCGCCGGCGGCGGGCCG
>JBKBVA010000210.1:0-4862 GCA_046289665.1 Allosphingosinicella sp. | reverse complement strand
AGGCCGGGATCTCATCGGGTGAAGGGCGCTGCGCCCGTAGCGAGCCGAGGTCCCGGCCTTCGCCGGGACGACGGGAGGCGTTACGCCACCCGCGCCTCGTGGAAGGCCCAGTCGAGCCAGGGGGTGAGGGCCTCGATGTCGTCGGTCTCCACCGTCGCGCCGCACCAGATGCGCAGGCCCGGCGGGGCGTCGCGATAGGAGGCGATGTCGAAGGCGGCGCCTTCGGACTCCAGCATCGACGCCATCTGCTTGACCAGCGCCGTCTGCGCCTCCGCGTCGAGCCCCGGCACCGCCGCCTCGGCGAAGGTGAGGCAGACGCTGGTGTTGGAGCGGGTGGCGGGGTCGGCGGCGAGATGCTCGATCCAGTCGGTCCGCTGCACCCAGGCATCGAGCGCGGCGGCGTTGGCGTCGGCGCGCTGCTTCAGCGCGGAGAGGCCGCCGGTCTGCTGGGCCCATTCGAGCGCGAAGATGTAATCCTCCACCGCCAGCATCGAGGGCGTGTTGATCGTCTCGCCCTTGAAGATGCCCTCGATGAGCTTGCCGCTTTTGGTCATGCGGAAGATCTTGGGCAGCGGCCAGGGCGGCGAGTAGCTCTCCAGCCGCTCGACCGCGCGCGGGCCGAGGATGAGGACGCCGTGCCCGCCCTCGCCGCCGAGCACCTTCTGCCAGGAGAAGGTGGTGACATCGAGCTTCTCCCAGGGAAGGTCCTGGGCGAAGGCGGCGGAGGTGGCGTCGCAGATGGTGAGCCCGGCGCGGTCGTCGGCGATCCAGCCGCCGTCCGGCACCCGCACGCCCGAGGTGGTGCCGTTCCAGGTGAAGACGACGTCCTGGTCGGTGTCCACGGCGGAGAGATCCGGCAATGCGCCGTAGGGCGCCTTCACCACGGCGGCGTCGAGCTTCAGCTGCTTGACGATGTCGGTGACCCAGCCTTCGCCGAAGCTCTCCCAGGCGAGGACGGTGACGGGGCACGCGCCGAGGAGCGACCAGAGCGCCATCTCGACGGCGCCGGTATCGGAGGCGGGGACGATGCCGATGCGGTGCGTGTCGGGCACGCGCAGCACTTTGCGGGTCAGGTCGAGGGCGTGGACGAGCCGCGCCTTGCCGAGCTTCGAACGGTGGGAGCGGCCGAGCGAGCCGAGCGCGAGATGCTCGGGACCCCATCCGGGGGGCTTGGCGCAGGGGCCGGAAGAAAAATGAGGACGCGCAGGCCGCGCGTCCGGCTTGGTGACAGTCATGTATCTCTCCTCGCAGAGAGCGCGCGCCGCGTTGGGACGGCGTGGCCCGCCCGCGGACTTAAAGCCGCGGGCGGGCCTGTCAACCGTCACTGCTTGCGGAAGAGGATCTCGCCGCGGCGCGACACGAGCAGCTTCTCGAACGTCACCGGGTGGAAATAGGCCTCGACGCGGTCGCCTTCCGGCGTGGTGCCGTAGACCTCGTAGCAGCCGCCATCGACCTTGGCCTTGCGGACCTGCCAGCCCTGCTTCGTCAGCGTCTCCTGCAGCGCCTCCATGCTCTTCCAGCCCGACTGCGGGCCGGCATTGCAGGTCATCTTGCCGGTCGCCGAAGCGGGCGTCGCGACGGCCGCAAGGCCGGCGGCGGCGGTGGCGGCGAGGATCAGGCGGGGGATGATGGTCATGAGTCTTGTCTCCTGGGTTGATCGGATCATGCGGTGGCGGTCCGCCGCGTCGAGATGCGGAACAGCCGGTAGAGCTGGAGGGCGGCGAGCGGCGCGAAGTGCAGCAGGGCCGCGGTGAAGCTGTCGTGAATGAACAGCCAGTGAAGGAGGGTGAGGATCGCGGCCGGGTAAGCGAGCCGCTGCACCCGCTTCCAGGTCCCCTTCAGCGCCCGCATCGCCGCGTCGTTGCTGGTGAGCGCCATCGGCACGAAGCAGAAGAAGGCGAGCCAGCCGGTCCAGATGCCGAGCGCGCCCAGTTCGGCGAGCATCGCCTCCACCGTCTCCATCGCGAGCACGTAGAGGAGGAGGTGGAGCGCGGCGTAGAGAAAGGCGGCGACGCCGAAGGCGCGGCGGTGCCTCAGCAGCCACTTCACCCAGCGCCGGCCCGGGAAGAGCATCGACAACGGCGTCACCATCAGGGCGACGATCATCAGCCGCGCCGACCATTCGCCAGTCGGGTGGAGCAGGTCCTCCAGCCACAGATCGGGTTCGCTCGCCCAGCGGTAGAGGACCAGCAAAGCGGGGATGGCGAGCAAAGCCCAGAGCAGGGCCTTGGAGGAACCGACGCGAATCACCGGACGAGGTGATAGCTTCTTGCGAGCGATTCGCAACAACCTTTCGGCGGTTGACGGCAAGGGGAGGCAACCGCACGATGCCGGAATGAGGATATGGGGGGCCGTTCTCGCACCGCTGCTGCTTGCCGCCTGCATCCCCAGCGGGGGCCGCAGGGAGCCGCCCGCCGCCGAGCCGCCGTCCGGGCGGGCCGAGGCGGAGCCGCAGCAGACGCAGCAATGTCTCGCCGACCTCGCCCGCGAAGGGGTGCGCTTCCGGCGGCTCGATGATCGCTATTTCGGCGGCGGCTGCACCGCGCTCGGCGCCGTGCAATTGCTCGACATCGGCACCCCCGTCACCAACCTCGGCGCGATGACCTGCCCGCTGGCGCGGCAATTCGCCCGCTGGACGCGCGAGGCGGTGCAGCCCGCCGCCACGGCCTGGCTCGGCAGCAGGGTGGTGCGGATCGAAAGCTTCGGCACCTATAGCTGCCGGCCGGTGAACAGCGTCGCCGGCGCCAAGCTCAGCGAGCATGCGCGGGCCAATGCGGTGGATGTCGCCGCCTTCGTGCTCGCCGACGGCCGCCGGATCACCGTAAAGGACGGGTGGCAGAGCGGGGACGAGGACGTGCGCCGCTTCCTGCGCGCCGCCCACAAGGCCGGATGCCGCCGCTTCCAGGTCGGCCTGGGCCCCGACTCAGACGCCTATCACCGCGACCATTTTCATTTCGACATGGGCCGCGGGCCATATTGCCGCTAAAGCCGCGGAAATGACCGATCCCGTTCCGCCCAAGCGCGTATTCCACCCCGCCCGCGAAGAAGCCGAGACCGCCCGTCACCAGACGGCGGCGCCGCAGACCGAGCATCCCGCCTACCGGCTCGCCTTCCAGGACATGGACTTCCTGCTGCGCGAGGACCTGCGGCCGGTGCGGTTCCAGCTCGAGCTGCTGAAGCCCGAGCTGCTGCTCGACGAGGCGCAGATCGCCTCGACCTTCGTCTTCTACGGCTCGGCGCGGATCCCGGAGCCGGCGAAGGCCGACGCCCTGGTCGAAGCCGCCTCGACCGACCAGCAGCGCCTGATCGCCGAGCGCCTCCGGGCCAAGGCGAAATATTATGACGAGGCGCGAAGCCTCGCCCGGATCGCCAGCCGCGTCGAACGCGATTCGGACGGGATGCGCCAGTTCGTCGTCTGCTCCGGCGGGGGACCCTCGATCATGGAGGCGGCCAACCGGGGCGCCGCCGACGAGGGGCAGGATTCGATCGGCCTCAACATCGTGCTCCCCCACGAGCAGATGCCGAACCCTTACGTGACCCCGTCGCTCAGCTTCCAGTTCCACTATTTCGCGCTGAGGAAGATGCACTTCCTGCTGCGCGCCCGCGCCGTCGCCATCTTCCCGGGCGGCTTCGGGACGTTCGACGAATCGTTCGAGCTGCTCACGCTCGTCCAGACCGGAAAGGTGAAGCCGCTGCCGATCATCTTCTTCGGCCGGGAATTCTGGGAGCGGGTGGTGAATTTCGACGCCCTCGTCGAGGAAGGCGTGGTCAGCCCGCGCGACCTCGAGCTGTTCAGCTTCTGCGAGACCGCCGAGGAAGGCTGGGAGTGCATCCGCAAGCATTATGCGGAGAGCGGGCCGCAGCTGGAGCGCTTCGGCTAGCGATGCTGTCGCTGTTCGGCCCGCGCCTTCCGGTCGACGAGGACGAGCTCGAGTGGCAGTTCGCCACGTTCAAGTGGCTGGCCGGGGAGTTCGGCGACCTCTCCCGCGCGCCGCTCGTCCTGCCGACGCCGCAGACCTTTCCGCCTTCCGCCCGCCAGGGCCATGGCCGGGTCGAAGACCTCTTCCTCCACGTCAAGCGCGCCGCCGGCATGGAAGACTGGCCGTGCGACCTCGAAGCGGGGGAAGGGGAACGGCCGGTCCAGGTGGGGCCCGCGCTCCTGCTCCGCCACGAGGGCGCCCGGCCGCCGTGCGGCACGTTCCAGGTCACCGGCAAGGACGGGCGGCAGCGGGTGGTCATCACCTACAATCCGGGCATGGCCGCGGACACCACGGCGATGATCGCCACCTTCGCCCATGAGCTGGGCCATTATCTGATGAGCACCGCGCGCACCGCCCCGCCCGGCGGCTGGGACCTGCACGAGCTTCACACCGACGTCTGTGCGGTCGCGATGGGCTTCGGACTGTTCCTCGCCAATTCGGCGCGCAGCTTCAGCCAGTATCAGAGCGCCGGCGAGATGGGCTGGTCGTCGCGCAGCCAGGGCTATCTGGCGGAAGGGGCGCTGGTGACGGCGCTGGCGATTCGCGAGCGCCTCGGCGGACGCGACCCGCTGGCGGCGGCGCGCTACCTCAAGGACTATCTCGAAAGCGACCTGCGCCGCGCCAGCAAGGCGCTGGCGAAGCGCTGCCCCGACATGGCGGCGGCGGTGGCGGCGGTCGACCTGGCGGCGTTCGGCGGCGACTGAGCCGCCGTTGTCGGACCTTACTGCTTCTGGTCGCCCGGGGCGGCGGGACCCTTGACGGCGACCGCACCGGGATCGGCGGCGGCGTCGTTCGCGGTCGGCACGTCCGGCGCCTTGTCGCCGACGGCCGGCATGTCGGCCTCTTCGGCGGCAGCCTGGGCCGGGCTCCCGGCGGCGGCCG
>JBKBVA010000020.1:0-16508 GCA_046289665.1 Allosphingosinicella sp. | reverse complement strand
GGTACGCACACTGCTGCGCCAGGTCGACAAGGAACTCAAGCGCCTGGTCGAGCAGGGCGCGCAAGGCTTCAACCAGCCCGCGTCGGATGAGCTGGCGAAGAACCTGCTCTTTTACGTGGCCAAGGCCCCGGCACAGACGCCGCGCATCAATGCGCTGAAAGAACAGTACCGCCTGGATGAGGCGCTGCCTGACAGCGATGTGGTGGACGAGGAGCGTGCCCGCCTGGCCGGCCCTGACCGTGACGCCATGCGCTCGGTGGTCGGTGCGCTGTGCGAGGAGCTGGTGCGGGTCAAAGACAGTCTCGATCTATTCGTGCGCAGTGATCGGCAGCAGGTCGCTGACCTGGACAGCCTGCTTGCGCCGCTCAAACAGATCGCCGATACCCTCGCGGTGCTGGGTTTCGGTCAGCCGCGCAAGGTCATCGTGGACCAGTATGACGTGGTCCACGGCCTGGCGACTGGCCGTCAGGCCCCTAGCGATGCAGTGCTCATGGATGTGGCCGGTGCGCTGCTCTACGTTGAAGCGACTCTGGCCGGGATGGTCGGGCCAGCCGAGGACGGCGGGCGCGAAGAAAGCCACCTGCCCACCACAGACGTGGCGCAGATCCACCAGTTAGTCATCAAAGAAGCGCGCACTGGCCTTGAACAGGCCAAGGACGCGATCATCGAATTCATCGCGTCACAGTGGAACCACGAGCACTTGGCGCGGGTGCCTGACCTGCTGACGCAAGTCCGCGGTGGCTTGGCAATGATCCCGCTGCCGCGTGCGGCACAATTGCTCAATGCCTGTAACCGCTATATCCAGGAGCAACTGTTGGCCCGCAAGGCTGTGCCTAACTGGCAGAGCCTCGACACCCTGGCGGACGCCATCACCAGCGTCGAGTACTACCTGGAGCGGCTGGCTGAAGACCACGCCAGCCAAGGCGACTTGATTCTCGATGTCGCCGAGGAGAGCCTGGAGAGCCTGGGCTACCCGCTGACCGAGAAGCCGTCGATCCTTGATCAGGTTGAGCCAAGTGAGCCGGTACCGGCGCCGCTAGACGATCCGCTGAATGACATCGAAGTGCTGGGCGCAGCGTCTGATCTGCCGCTGATTGACACCTTCGAGGCGAACGCCGAGCCCGAGCAGGCGAGCCCTGATGACGAGTTGACGCTGGCTTTCGACGAGTTACCCGGCAGCCCAGCCGAGGAGGCGCCGCTGGAGTGGGATTTGTCCACACTCGATGAGCCGCTGCTGCCTGCCGAGGCTCCGGCTGAACTGCCGGTCTTCGAGTTGGATGAGCCGCTCGACGATTTGCCCAGCGTCCCCGTGATGGCCTTCGACGAGCTGCAGCTGGATGCCATCGGCCCAGACGCACTCAACCCGCCCATGCAGTGGAGCGATGCCGAGCTTGAGGCGCTTGAGCTGCCCGAGGTCGAGTTGCCGAGCGCGCCTGAGCCCATTCTTGAGCAAGTTGATGGTGACGCGCCGGAAAAAGCGCTGTCGATGGCCGATGTGATGGCAGCACCGTCTCAGGCGATCAACCCGCCTGCCCACGACGTGCCGCCCAGTCTGTTGCCGCCACCGGCCGATGAAGAACCGGTCGATGATGAACTGCTCGAGGTCTTTATCGAAGAAGCCGGCGAGGTGCTGGAAACCATCGCCGAGTACCTGCCGCGCTGGATCGCCGATGCCAACGATAAAGACGCCCTGATCGAAGTCCGCCGGGCGTTCCACACCCTCAAGGGCAGCGGGCGCATGGTGCGTGCGCTGGTCATTGGCGAGCTGAGCTGGTCGATCGAGAACCTGCTCAATCGCGTCCTCGACCGCAGCATCGCGCCTGACGATGAGGTGCATGGTGTGATCACCGACGTGGTCGCTCTGATGCCGGCCCTGGTCGACGAGTTTGCCGCCAAGGCCCAGCGCCAGCGCGATGATGTGGACCAGTTGGCCAGCACGGCCCATGCATTGGCGCGAGGTCAGCGACTCCCAAAACCTGAAGCCCCGGACACGGCGGTCGCCGAGCCCGCGGGCATCAGCGAGGAGGCGGCCCGCGACTGTTTCAACCGCGTGGCGCACAAGTTGCCGGTGCGGGTGCGACTGATCGGCCCCATTTCCTACGGCGGGGAACGGGTCACCGAGGTTTTTATGGGCGATCCCGACTGGCCCGCCGATCTCGACGGCGCCGGCATCCGCTTCGCCTTCGTCAAGGGCCTGACCCTCAACATGCTCGCCTACGGCACGCTGGCGGTGAAGAAGTCGGTCGACGTCGACATCTTCGCCGATCCCGCCCGCTACCTCGAAGCCACGGCGCTGATGGCCGAGGCGGGCTATCATTGCACCTATCCCGGCCCGGGCTCGAGCGATGCGGAGCTGCTCGACTGGGCGGCGCGCAAGAAGCACACCGTCTGGGTCCGCGACGGCATCACCGTCGAGCTCCACGCCAGCCTCGTCGACAGCCCGGAGATGCTGCAGGGCGTCAGCATCGATTCGCCCTGCCAGGGCGTGGAGATCGGATCCGGCATGCGGCTCGCGACGCTCGGCACCGAAGAGATATTCGCCTACCTCTGCGTCCACGGCGCCACCCACGGGTGGTCGCGCCTGAAATGGATCGCCGACGTCGCCGCCCTGCTCGCCGGACGGGAGCAGGCCGAGGTGGTCCGGCTGCACCGCCGGGCCGTCGAGCTCGGCGCCGGCCGCGCCACCGCGCAGGCGCTGCTCCTCTGCGCCGACCTGCTCGGCCTGCCGCTCGACCCGGCGCTGGAGCGCGAGCTGCGCGGCGACCGCGCCGTCCGCCAGCTCGCCGCGGTGGCGGTGCGGGCGATGGCGCGCGGCGGCAGCAAGGAGCTGAACGAGACGGTGTTCGGCACCGTCGCCATCCACATCGTCAACCTGCGGCTGATGAAGGGCTGGCGCTTCAAGGCCGCCGAGCTCCGCCGCAAGTTCGCCGGCCCGGGCGAGACCAGCCTCGCCGCCCCGCTCCTCGCCGGGCCCAAATGGCTGCTCGGCCGCGCGCGGCTGGCGCGCTGAGGCCTTAGGCCGGCCCGTCGGTCAGCGGCGGCTCCTCCACCCGCAGCATCGCCAGCGCCGCCAGCGCCATCACCCCGGCCGCGAAGGCCATGGTCCAGATCGGCTCGCCGGGGAACAAGGCCTTCATGACGGATCCCATCAAGGTGGCGACGAGCAGCTGCGGGACGACGATGAAGACGTTGAACAGCCCCATGTAGATGCCGAGCTTCCTCTGCGGCAGGCTGGAGGCGAGGATCGCATAGGGCATTGCGAGGATCGAGGCCCAGGCGATGCCGATGCCCACCTCGCTGGCGATCAGCCACTGCGCGTCGGTGACGAAGAAGAAGCTGAGATAGCCGAGCGCCCCGCAGAGCAGGGCCGCGATATGGGTCCGCACCCGCCCGATTCGCCTCGCCAGGAAGGGGAGCAGGGTCAGCGCCGCCACCGCGGCGACGCCGTTATAGGTGGTGAAAAGTACGTTCACCCAGTTCGCCCCCTCCTGATAGCGCGGGCTGTCCGCGTCCGGCGCGGCGTAGAAATACTGGGCGACGATCGGGGTCGTGTTGATCCACATGATGAACAGGGCCGACCAGCTGAGGAACTGGGCGACGGCGAGCCGCTTCATCAGCTCGGGCATGCCCGAAAAATCGCCGACGATGTGGCTCAGCATGCCCGCCTCGCCGCCGCGCCGGGCGAGCGCGATGGCGAGCATCGAGGCGAGGCCGTAGCCGATCAGCAGCCCGCCGAGGACATAGACTTCCTTCTCGAGCGCAAGCTCCCCGACCGCGAGCACGACCAGGACCCCCGCGGCCGCCCAGACGAGGCTCGAGCCGAAGCTGCGGGCGGCGAGGATGCGGATCGTATGGTCCTCGGCCGCCTGCCCGGCGGTCGCGCCGTCGAACGCGGCCATCTGCTCGGGGCTGTATTCGGTGGTCGTCACCACGGTCCACAGCACCGCGAGGAACAGGGCGGCGCCGCCGAACCAGAAGGCGTAGCGGACCGTGTCCGGTATCTCGCCGGGCGCGGCGACGTTGGAGACGCCCCATTGCTCGAGCAGCCAGGGGAAGATCGATCCGACAACCGCGCCCGCGCCGATGAAGGCGGTCTGCACGGCATAGCCGGCGCTGTGCTGGTCCTTGCGCAGCATGTCGCCGACGAAGGCGCGGAACGGCTCCATCGAGATGTTGAGCGAGGCGTCGAGCACCCACAGCATCACCGCCGCGAAGAGGAGGACGGGCGCGAGCGGCATGAGGAACAGCGACAGGGCCGCCATGATCGCGCCGGCGAGGAAATAGGGCCGCCGCCGCCCGAGCCGCCCCAGCCAGGTCCGGTCGCTCATATGGCCGATGATCGGCTGGACGAGGAGGCCGGTGGCCGGCGCCGCCAGCCACAGGGCAGGGAGATTGTCGATCTCGGTGCCGAGCGACTGGAAGATGCGGCTCATATTCGCATTCTGGAGCGCGAAGCCGATCTGGATGCCGAAGAAGCCGAAGCTGATGTTCCACAGGCCCCTGAAGCCCATGGTCGGCCGGCCCGCCGCCGCAACCTGTCCCGCGCTCGCCATCGTCTCTCCCCTTCAGCTCGTTCTGTTCTGTGATGATCGCGTCATCTCGGCGCCCTGCAGTGCCGCGCGACATAATGGTGGTGGCTCGGCATCGCCTCGGCGGCGTCCGCCGCGGCGGACCGGATGCCGGCGAGGATCGCGTCGGCGTCCACGTTGGTCCGCTCGTCGACCAGCGGGTCGTAGCGTTCCGGCCAGTTGAGCTGCCCGACATGGACGGCGAGCCAGCTCGGATTCTGGAACAGCTCGATACCGTCGGCGACGAGCCGGCCGTAGCGGCGGAAATGCTCGATCCGGTAGCGAAGCGGCTCGGGCACCTCCGTCGCGGCGCAGCGGCGCCAGAGCGGCGAATCCGTCCGCTCGGTGAGGTGGTAGTGGAGGATCAGGAAGTCCCGGATCCGTTCATATTCCTGCGCCGTGATCCGGTTATATTCCTCGAGCACCAGCGGATCGAAGTCGCGGTCGGGCCACAGGGCCAGCAGCCGCGTGATGCCCGCCTGGACGAGGTGCAGGCTGGTCGATTCGAGCGGCTCCATGAAGCCCGCCGCCAGGCCGAGCGCGACGCAATTGCCGTTCCAGAAGGCCTTGCGGCGCCCGGTGACGAAGCGCAGCAGCCGCGGCTCGGCGAGCGGCGCCCCGTCGAGTTTGGCGAGCAGGGTCGCCGCGGCCTCGTCGTCGGAGATGTGCTCGCTCGCATAGACGTAGCCGTTGCCGATGCGGTGCTGGAGCGGGATCCGCCACTGCCAGCCCGCCGCACGCGCCGTCGAGCGCGTATAGGGGGTGAAGGCGCCGCCCAGCGCACAGGGCACGGCGACGGCGCGGTCGCAGGGCAGCCAGTGCGTCCAGTCCTCATAGCCGGTCCTGAGCGCCTGCTCGATCAGCAGCCCGCGAAAGCCCGAGCAGTCGATGAACAGGTCCGCTTCGATCTCGCGCCCGTCCTCCAGCCGCAGCCGCTCGATCCGCCCGCCCGCCACCGCGACGTCGACCACCTTCCCCTCGTGGCGGCGCACGCCCCGAGCCTCGGCATATCCGCGCAGGTAGCGGCCGTAGAGGCCGGCATCGAAATGATAGGCATAGTCGTAGGTGGACTGGATCATCCGCCGGTCGGCGAGCGGCTTGTCGAAGCGCCCGCGCGCGGCGGCGGCCCAGGCCATCGAATAGTCGTCGAGCGGCGTCTGGTCGCCCCTCGCCCGCGCGCGCAGCCAATAATGGTGGAGCGGCACCCCGTCGAATTCGGCGCCGTAGCTGCCGAAGGGATGGAAGTAGCGGTGGCCGATCCGCGCCCAGTCGACGAATTCGATGCCGAGCTTGAAGCTGCCCTGCGTCGCCCGCACGAAGTCGTTCTCGTCGATGCCGAGCGACTGGTTGAACAATTTTATCGGCGGAATCGTCGCCTCGCCGACGCCGACGATACCGATCTCGTCGGATTCGACCAGGTCGATGCGGCAGCCGCCGCGCAGCGCGTTCGACAAAGCCGCGGCCGCCATCCAGCCGGCCGAGCCGCCGCCGACGATCGCCACCCGCCCGATGTTGCGGCTGTCCATGCCTTACCCCCCGTTCGCCGGCAGCATTGCACGGCATTGCGCGGGCGCAAAAGAGGTGCGAAGCCTCGGCGCATGCTGCGCGAGCGCTTCCCGCTTCCGATCGTGGCGCTGGCCGCGCTGGCGGGGGGCTGCGCGACGGCCCCCGGGGCGCCCGTGCCCTCCCTCTATCTCGGCGCCGACCTCTCCTACGTCAACGAGATGGAGGATTGCGGCGCCGTCTACCGCAAGGACGGCAGGCCCGTGGATCCCTTCGCCCTGTTCGCCGCCGAGGGCGCCAATATCGTGCGCGTGCGCATCTGGAACGACGCGCGCTGGACCCGATACAGCAACCTCGCCGACGTCCGCAAAACCATCGCCCGCGCCAAGGCGGCGGGCATGCAGGTGCTGCTCGACTTTCACTACTCCGACGACTGGGCCGACGGCGAGAAGCAGCTCGTTCCCAAGGCGTGGGAAGGCCTCGACGCGGACGCCCAGGCGCGGGCGCTCCACGATTACACGCGCGGCATACTCGGCGCCCTGGCGCGCGACGGGCTGATGCCGGAGATGGTCCAGGTCGGCAACGAGACCAATTCCGAGCTCGCCGGCAGCAGGAAGGGCGACCCGATCGACTGGGCGCGCAACGCGAAGCTGTTCACCGCCGGCATCCGTGCCGTGCGCGAGGCCGCCCGGGGCTCCGCGATCGCGCCGCGCATCATGCTCCACATCGCCCAGCCCGAACATGTCGAGCCCTGGTTCGCCGCCGCCCACGCCGCCGGCGTGACCGACTATGACGTGATCGGCATCAGCTATTACCGCAAATGGTCGGTGATGGACGTGGCCGGCCTCGGCGCCGTCGTCGCGCGGGTGCGGCAGCGCTTCGGCAAGGACGTGATCCTGGTCGAGACCGCCTATCCCTTCACCACCGACAATGCCGATTCCGCGCCCAACCTGCTCGGCCCCGACACGCTCGTCGAGGGCTATCCGGCGACGCCGGAGGGGCAGCTGCGCTACCTCGTCGACCTGACCCAGACCGTGGTCGACAATGGCGGCTCCGGCCTCGTCTACTGGGAGCCGGCCTGGGTCTCGACGAAGTGCACCACCCGCTGGGGCCAGGGCTCCAACTGGGACAATGCCACCTTCTTCGATTTCCGGCGCGGCAACGAGGCGCTGCCCGCCTTCCGCTTCTTCCGCCATCCCTATCGCCCGGCCCATCGCCGCTGAGGCGGCAGGCTTGCCGCGCATGGCCGTCCTCCCCTCGCCGCCGCCGGCTCCCGAACGCAGAAGCCCCCCGCGCCTCTCTCGGGTGCGGGGGGCCTCCAACGCCCGTTCAGCCGGTCAGAACTTGAAGTTGAAGCCGGCGAGGAAGCGGCGGCCGTAGATCTGGTAGTCGATCACGTCGAGCCGCCGGTCCGGGGCCGCGATGGTCGCGAACCTCTCGTCGGTCAGGTTCTGGCCCTGCAGGTAGATCGACAGGCCCTCCAGCGCCGATCCGGGCTGGAAGTCGTAGCCGATCTGCGCGTCGACGATCGTCTCGCCCAGCGCCTGCCGGTTGGTGCGGTTGCCGCCGAAGCCGGACAGCTCGCCGAGGAAGGTCGAGCGGTAGCGGACGCTGCCGCGCGCCGAAAAGCCCCACCGCTCGAAATAGGCGGTGCCGTTGGCGACCCATTTCGAATAGCCGAGGATCTGGGTCGGCGGGCTGTTCGGCGTCTCCCTGACGCTCGTCTTGGTATAGGCGACGCCGCCGGTGACGCCGAAGCCCTGGAGCGCCGTCGAGAAGATGTCGAACGGCAGGGTCGCCGCCAGCTCGGCGCCGTACATCTTGCCGCCGCCCGTGTTGACCGGGCTGCTCAGCGTGCCGATCCGGCTGGTGATGAACTGCTCCTCGGCCGGCAGCAGCGGGAAGCCGCTATAGTCGAACGGCTGCTCGCGCGGATCGTAGATGAAGTTCACCAGGTCCTTGTAGAAGAGCTGGAGGGCGACATAGCCGTTGTTGCCGAAATACTTTTCGATGTTGAAATCGACGGCATTGGCGCGGATAGGCCGCAGGTACGGATTGCCGCCGTTGCCGCGGATCACGCCGGTGGTGAGGTCGACGCCGTAGGACATGGCGATGCGCATCTGGTCGAGCCGCGGCCGCTGGATCTCGCGCGCCGCCGCGAAGCGCAGGATGAGGTCGTTCGGGAAGCGCAGCGACAGGTTGAGGCTCGGCAGCACGTCCCAGAAGTCGACCCCCGCCGAGGCCGGCGTGAGGGCGCCGTTCAGGATGACGAAGCCGTCCGACTGCTGGTCGGTGGCGATCGCCTGGACGCCGAAATTGCCGGTGAGGACGGCGCTGCCCAGCTCCGCGTCGATGTCGGCCTGGGCGTAGAAGGTGAGCAGATCCTCGCTCACCTCATAGGCCTTGGCCGGCACGTCCGGATGGGTGTTGGCCTCGAGCATATAGATGCCGCCCGCCAGCAGGTCGCGCGGATCGTAGCTCACCATCGAGCCGAGGCCGAGATAGGTGAGCTCGGTCGGATCGAGCAGATACTGGCTCGGGATCGCCGCCTCGTTCGCGCCGCTCGCCAGCATCAGGAAGGATTCGCGGGGATCGAGCGACTTGTCGCGGTTGGTGTAGTTGGCGCCGACCTTGACCGCGGACAGGAAGCCTTCGAGTTCCCGCTCGACCTCGACGCGATATTGCCAGAGCTCATCCTTGACGACGCGGTCGTTCTGGTAGCCGGCCTGGACCCGCGCGCCGCCCCAGCCGAGCGGGTCGGTCAGGCGGATGAGGTTTGGATCGGCGTAATTGAGGTTGGCGTCGAACACCACGCCGCGCGGCGTCTGGGTGAAGGCGATATTGTCGACGGCGCCGTTGCCGCCGCCATAGCCGGTGCCGGAATAGCTCTCGATGATCAGCTCGCTGCGGTCGGTGCGCGAGAAGCCGACGTCGAACCAGGCGTTCCAGCCGTCGTCGCCTTCGTAATTGCCGTTGATGCCGCCCGAATAGAGATCGGCGTGGCGCTCGAACGCGTCGTTGCGAACCACGCCTTCGACGCCGTTGAACTGGCCCTGGGTGACGAGGCCGTTCGTGACGGTGAAGCCGGGCTGCAGCTGCGCGGCGCTCCACCACAAGGGCAGCTCGATGCCGCGCTTGATCTGGTCGTCCTTGAAGTTCGAATAGAAGCCGTCGACCGTCACCATGAAATTGGGCGTCGCGGCGAACTGCAGCGTGCCCTGGAGGCCGAGGCGCTTCAGCTCGGTGGACGTGACGAACGACTTGGAGCCGCCGATCACCCGCGCGCCCGGCGGACCGTCTGGATAGCCCCAGCTGTTGAACTCCTGGATCTGGTACGGCTCGTCCACATAGGAGGCGGCGAGCGCGACGCCGATCGTGTCGTCGGCGAACTGGTCGACATAGGTGCCGTTGACGCGATAGCCGTATTTCTCGGAGCCTGAGTTGAGCGCGCCGAGATCCGCATAGGAGCCGCGCGCGCCGACCGCGAGAACCTGGCGGCCGCCGAAGTCGAGCGGCCGGATAGTGCGGATGTCGACCGTGCCGACGAGGCCCTGGCCGACCAGGCTCGCCGTCGGCGACTTGAAGATGTTGACCTGGCGGACGACCTCGGACGGATATTGATCGAACTCGACGCCGCGATTGTCGCCGGTGGAGGTCTGCTCGCGTCCGTTCAGCAAGGTCATCGAGAAATCGGGGCCGAAGCCGCGGATCGAGATGACGTTGGCGCGGCCGGAGAGGCGCTGCGAGGTGAGGCCGGGCAGGCGCGCGATCGACTCGGCGATCGAAGCGTCGGGCAGCTTGCCGATGTCCTCGGCGGAGACCGACTCGACGATCTGGTCGCGATTCTTCTTCTCGTTCACCGCGTTCTGCAGCGACGCGGCGAAGCCGGTGACGACGATCTCCTCCTCGCCGGCCTGGGCCGCGTTGGGCGGATTGACCGGGTTCGTTCCCTCCTCCGTCTCGGCCGGATCGACGCCCGTCGGATCCTGCACGTCCTGCGCATAGGCAGGCGCGGCGCAGGACAGAGCGAGCGCGGCGGCCCCGGTCATCAGCCCCAGACGGCGGGTTTCGAAAAGGGTCATGGCGTCTTCCTCCCTGTCCGGCCCGGGATCGCTCCGTGGGCCGTGTGCATCCGAAAAGGCCGGCCCGAGGCCCGCCTCACTCTCCTGCGCCAGTGTGCCCCTCGGCTGCCCCCGGCGATCACGCGTGCCGCGATTCCCCTCGCGGTCTGTTGGCTTTCGCAAATTACTGCAAACATATTGCAGGAAAGGCAAGAGCCAATTTCGATTCGGCCGCGTCACTGTGGCTGCGGCGCCACATGCCATGGGCGCCACACGCCTCCCTCCCTCGTGGAGTGCCGCATCGCAAGGCCACTTGACCGGGCCTCCGGCTTTCTGCAAACAATTGCAAAAATAGCGGCGGCGAACGGTCCGGCGCGACACAGGAGGATGAACCATGCGGCGGAACGGCAGCTCAGGGCGCGCAACGCGCGCCGCATCGGCCCTCGCGCTCTGCCTGGCCGGCGCCGCGGCCCTGCTTCCGGCGCCGCTCGGCGCGCAGACCCGGCTCGACCGGCCGGCCGAAGAGGAGGTGGTCTATTTCGTCCTTCCCGACCGGTTCGAGAATGGCGACACCGCCAATGACGAAGGCGGCTGGCGCGGCGGCCGGCTCGATCACGGCTTCGATCCCACCCACAAGGGCTTCTACCATGGCGGCGACCTCAAGGGCCTGACCGCCCGGCTCGATTATCTCGCCGGCCTCGGCATCACCGCGATCTGGCTCGGCCCGATCTACAAGAACAAGCCGGTGCAGGGTCCGAAGGGCGGCGAATCGTCCGGCTATCACGGCTACTGGATCACCGATTTCACCGACGTCGACCCGCATTTCGGCAGCCGCGCGGATCTGAAGACCTTCATCGACGCCGCCCATGCGCGCGGCATGAAGGTCTATCTCGACATCATCACCAACCATACGGCGGACGTGATCCGCTATCGCGAATGCCCGGACAGCGACTGCGCCTATCGCAGCGTCGCCGATTATCCGTGGACGACGCGCGGCGGGCCGGAGGGTCCGGCGATCAACCGCGGCTTCCGCGGCGCCGGCAAGCCGAACCAGCGCTCCGGCAATTTCGAGGCGCTGAAGGACCCGAACTGGGCCTATGACGTGTTCGTGCCCAAGGCCGAGGCGAATGTGAAGGTGCCCGCCTGGCTCAACGACCCGATCTACTACCACAACCGCGGCAATTCGCAGTGGCGCGGCGAGAGCAATCTCAACGGCGATTTCGTCGGTCTCGACGACCTGTTCACCGAGCACCCGCGCGTGGTGGACGGGATGATCGAGATATTCGGCCAGTGGATCGAGGATTTCGGGGTCGACGGCTTCCGCATCGACACGGCCCGCCACGTCAATCCGGAATTCTGGCAGGCTTTCGTCCCGGCGATGCTGGAGCGGGCGAAGGCGCGCGGCATTCCCCATTTCCACATTTTCGGCGAGGTGTTCGATCCCGATCCGGGCATGCTCGCCCGCTTCACCAAGGTGGACACCTATCCGACGCTGCTCGACTTCGCCTTCCAATCGGCGGTGAGCGACGTCGTCGCGCGCAACCAGGGCACCGACCGGCTCGCCCGCCTGTTCATGATGGACGCTCTCTACGAGGGCGGCGAGGAGACGGCGAAGAAGCTCCCCACCTTCCTCGGCAACCACGACATGGGCCGCTTCGGCCATTTCGTGCGGCAGGGTAATCCCGGCGCCTCGGACGAGGAGGTGCTGAAGCGCGTCATCCTCGGCCACGCGATCATGTTCACCGCCCGCGGCGTCCCCACCATCTATTATGGCGACGAGCAGGGCTTCGCCGGCGACGGCGGCGACCAGGATGCGCGCGAGGACATGTTCCCGAGCCGCGTCGCGGTCTACAACGACAACAGGCTGGTCGGCTCCGGCGCCACCACCGCCGTCTCCAATTTCGACACCGGTGCGCCGCTCTACCGCGCCATCGCCCGGCTGGCGGCGATCCGGAAGGCCGATCCGGCGCTCAGCCGCGGCGACCAGGTGGTGCGCGCCTCGAGCGAGGGGCCGGGGCTGTTCGCCCTGTCGCGCCGCGCGCCCTCGGGCGGCGGCGAGACGCTCGCCGTGTTCAACACCGGGACCGCCCCGCTCACCGTCAACGTGGAGGTCGATCACGACTCCCGCCGCTGGACGCCGGTCCACGGCGCTTGCGCCGCTACGGCCACCGCGCCGGGCAGCTACCGCGTCGAGATCGCCCCGCTGGACTACGTCATCTGCAAGGCGGCGCCGCGGTGAACCAGGTCGTCCTCCAGCGCGTGGACCCATCGCCCGCGGCGGCCGCGGAGGCCGAATGGTGGCGCGGCGCCGTCATCTACCAGATCTATCCGCGCAGCTTCGCCGATTCGAACGGCGACGGGATCGGCGACCTGCCCGGCATCACCGCGCGGCTCGAGCATGTCGCCTCGCTCGGCGTCGATGCGATCTGGCTCTCCCCCTTCTTCGCCTCGCCGATGAAGGATTACGGCTACGACATTTCGGACTATCGCAACGTCGATCCGATCTTCGGCACGCTCGCCGATTTCGACGCGCTCCTCGCCAAGGCGCACAGCCTCGGCCTGAGGGTCATCGTCGATCAGGTCTACGCCCACACCTCCGACGCCCACGCCTGGTTCCAGGAGAGCCGGCAGAGCCGCGACAACCCGAAGGCCGACTGGTACGTCTGGGCCGACGCCAAGCCCGACGGCTCGCCGCCCAACAACTGGCAGTCGGTCTTCTACGGCCCGTGCTGGACGTGGGACGCGCGGCGCGGCCAATATTATCTGCACAATTTCCTACCCGAACAGCCCAACCTCAACGTCCACAATCCGGACGTGCAGGCGGCGCTGATCGACACGGCGCGCTTCTGGCTGGACCGGGGCGTCGACGGCTTCCGCCTCGATGCGATCAACTTCGCGATGCACGACCCGGCGCTGACCGACAATCCGCCGGTCGCCGAAGGGGTCGGCAAGCGCACCCGCCCGTTCGATTTCCAGCACCATTTCTACAACCAGTCCCACCCCGACATTCCGGCCTTCATCGAGCGGCTGCGCGCGGTGATCGACTCCTATGGCAGCCGCTTCACCGTGGCCGAAGTGGGCGGCGAGCAGGCCGACCGCGAGATGAAGCTGTTCACCGAGGGCCGCCGCCGGCTCGACAGCGCCTACGGGTTCAACTTCCTCTACGCGCAGGACCTCACCGCCGAGCTGATCCGGGCGACGATCGGCCTCTGGCCCGGCGCGCCGGACGAGGGCTGGCCGAGCTGGGCCTTCTCCAACCACGACGCGCCGCGCGTCGTCTCGCGCTGGCTGGCGGGGCGCGAGCGGGACGCGCTGGCGCGTCAGGCGATGCTGCTCCTCATGTGCCTGCGCGGCAACGCCTTCCTCTATCAGGGCGAGGAGCTAGGCCTGCCCCAGGCCGACGTCCCGTTCGAGCGGCTGCGCGATCCCGAGGCGATCGCCAACTGGCCCGAGACGCAGGGCCGCGACGGCGCCCGCACGCCGATCCCCTGGCAAAGCGATGCGCCGCACGGCGGCTTCTCCACCGCCGAGCCCTGGCTCCCGGTCGATCCGGAGCACCTGCCGCTCGCCGTCGACCGCCAGCAGGCGGATCCCGGCTCGATGCTCAACCTCACCCGGCGCATCGTTGCGCTCCGCCACCGCTTCCCGGCGCTGCGCACCGGCGCGGTGCGGCTGGTCGAGGCGCCCGCGCCGCTCCTCGCCTTCGAGCGCGGCGAAGGCGCCGACGCCCTGCTCTGCGTCTTCAACCTCGGCGGCGAGGCGGTCGACTGGCCGCTGCCGGAGGGGTGGCGCGTGATCGAGGCGGTGGGGGATCCGCTCCAGCCGCTCTCCGGCCTCGTCGCGGGCCGGTGACCGGGCGGCTAGCCTCCGCAGCTCTCCCGCACGATCAGCTCGGTCGGCAGCCGCTCCGAGCGCATGTCGCCGGTGGTGCCGGTGTCGATCAGCTTCGAGACCAGCAGGCGTCCGGCGCGGGCCGTGTCCTGCAGGATCGTGGTCAGGGCGGGCCGGCTGTAGCGGGCGAAGGGCACGTCGTCATAGCCGACCACCGACACGTCCTCCGGCACCTTCCGCCCGGCATTGAGCAGCGACCGCACCGCGCCCAGCGCGATGAGGTCGCTCGCCGCGAAGATGCCGTCGAAGTCGGCGCCGCGGGCGAGCAGGGCGTCGACCGCCGCTTCGGCCGATTCGACGGTGAAGTGCGCCGCGACCATCAGCGCCGGATCGGGATCGATGCCGGCCTGGTCGAGCGCCTCCATATAGCCGCGCACCCGCTGGCTGACCTCGGGCGCCTCGGTGTCGCCGAGATAGACGATCCGCCTGCGCCCCAGCCGGGCCAGGTGCAGCGTGCCGCGCCGGCCGCCGGCGAGATTGTCCGATCCGACCGAGCAATAGGCCTGCTCGGGAAGCTCGGCGCCCCACACGGCGAAGCGCGCCTCGCTCTCCGCCAGCCGGTTGAAGGCGTGGTGGAGCGAGCTCTGGCCGAGGAAGATGACCCCGTCCGCGCGGCTGGTGTTCATCGCCGCCGAGAGGTCGTCGAAGCTGACCGGCGCGAAGTGGCTGACGAGGAGGTCGCACCCGCGCTCGCGCGCCGCGTCGCTGATCCCCGCGACGAGCTCGAGGAAGAACGGATCGTCGAGCTGGCTCTCGCGCCCCTGCGGCCGCGGCACGACCAGAGCGATCGTGCCGGTGGCGCCGATCGGGCCGGCCGGCATGTAGCGGCGGAACGGATAATCGTGCTCCCGCGCCAGCTTCCAGATCCGCTGCTTGGTCCGGTCGTTGACCGCCGGGCTGTCGTTCAGCGCCCGCGACGCCGTCGAGATCGAGACCCCCGCCAGTGCGGCGATATCCTCCAGCCGTGTGGCGCCGCGGCTCATGCCCGCCTCGCTTCGACAAACGCCACTGCAAACTTTGCTGCAAATTTTTCCATACGCCGAATAAGGCAGCCTCACGCGGCGCTGGCAAGCCGCTTTTTCCCGGGAGTCGAAATATGATCCGGCCTTTGCTGATCCTCCTCGCCGCCTTCGCCGCCGCGCCGGCCGCCGCCGCCCCGATCGCCGTCGAATCGCCGTCCAGGGTGCTGCGCGTCGAGGTCGACCTGAACGGCGAGGGGCGGCCGGAATACAGCGTGTCGCGGCTCGGCCGGCCGGTCATCGCGGCCTCGCGGCTCGGCTTCATCCTCTCCGACGCGCCAAAGCTGGAGCGCAATTTCGAGATCACGGGCAGCGCCCGCGCGTCGAAGGACGAGACGTGGGAGCAGCCGTGGGGCGAGAGCCGCCACGTGCGCAACCGCTACAACGAATTGCGCGTCCAACTGGCCGAGAAGGTCGGCGCCAAGCGGCGGATGGACGTCGTCTTCCGCGTCTATGACGACGGCATCGGCTTCCGCTACGAATTCCCCGAACAGGCCTCGCTCCCCACCGTCAGCATTGTCGACGAGCAGACCGAGTTCGCGGTCGCGCTGCCGGCGACGGCCTGGTGGATCCCGGCGGGCGAGTGGAACCGCTACGAATATCTCTACAACAAGACGCCGCTCGCCGAGGTGGGGCAGGCGCACACGCCGATCACGCTCAGGACCGAGGACGGGCTCCACATCGCCTTCCACGAAGCGGCCCTGGTCGACTATTCGGCGATGTGGCTTCGCCGGGTCGAGGGGCAGCGGCTGAAGGCCACCCTCTCGCCCTCCGCGAGCGGCCCAAGGGTGGTCCGCGCGGCGCCGTTCACCACCCCCTGGCGTACCATCCAGATCGCCGACAGCGCGCCGGCCCTCTACAAGGCCTCCGACCTCATCCTGAACCTCAACGAGCCCAACGCGCTCGGCGACGTCAGCTGGGTGGAGCCGTTCAAATATGTCGGCGTCTGGTGGGGCATGCACCTCGACATCGAGAGCTGGGGCCCGGGGCCGAAGCACGGCGCCACCACCGCCAACGTCAGGAAGTACATAGACTTCGCGGCGAAGCACGGCTTCCGCGGCGTCCTCGTCGAAGGCTGGAACGAGGGCTGGAACGACGACTGGTTCGCCACCGGCGACGATTTCAGCTTCACCAAAGCCTATCCCGATTTCGACCTCGAGGAGCTCGCCCGCTATGCGCGCTCCAAGGGCGTGCGCCTCGTCGGTCACCACGAGACCGCCGGCAACATCGCCGTCTACGAGCCGCAGCTCGAGGCCGCGCTCGACCTCTATGCCCGGCTCGGCGTCGACAGCATCAAGACCGGCTATGTCGCCGATGCCGGCGGCATCCAGGCGACGGGCCCGGACGGGAAGCTCCGCCTGGAATGGCATGACGGCCAGGCGATGGCACGCCATCACCTGAAGGTCGTGCAGGAAGCGGCGAAGCGTCGAATCGCCATCAACCCGCACGAGCCGATCAAGGACACC
>JBKBVA010000209.1:0-4903 GCA_046289665.1 Allosphingosinicella sp. | reverse complement strand
CTGGCGGCTCGAACCCACCCCCACCCCCCCCCTTCCGGGGAGGGGAGTCCAGGTCATTGCAGCTGGCAGATGTCGAGGACGTTCATGTCGGTATAGTCCTGGTTCTCGCCGGCCATCGCCCAGATGAAGGCGTAGGCTCGGGTGCCCGAGCCCATGTGGACCGACCAGGGCGGGGAGATCACCGCTTCCTCGTTCGCCATGACGATGTGCCGCATCGCCTCGCCCTCGCCCATATAGTGGAACACCCGGTCGTTCTCGCCGCCGAGCTCGAAGTAGAAATAGATCTCGCTGCGCCGCTCGTGGATGTGGGGCGGCATCGTGTTCCAGACGCTGCCGGGCTTCAGCACCGTCAGGCCCATGACGAGCTGGGCGGAATCGCAGATGCCGGGGATGACGAGCTGGTAGATGGTGCGCTCGTTCGATTCCTCGAGGCTGCCGCGCTCCAGCGCATTGGCGTCGGCGATGCCGAGCTTGCGGGTCTGGAAGGCTTTGTGGGCGGGGCAGGAAGCGAGGTAGAAGCGCGCGCCCTGGCCGGAGAAGACCACGTCCTTCGCGCCCATCGTGACGTAGAGGCAATCCTTGTTGCCGAGTTCGAACGCCTCGCCGTCGACGGTGACGGTACCGTCCACGTCGCCGACATTGACGATGGCGAGCTCGCGCCGCTCGAGGAACGGGTGGCCGGCCGCGGAGGGCGGTTCGGTCTGGTCCGGGAGCCGCACCTCGGCGCCGCCCACCGCCACGCCGCCGATCACGAAGCGGTCGGCATGGGTGTAGTTCAGCACGCACTCGCCTTCGCGGAACAGGCCGGAGATGAGGTAGCGGTCGCGCAACTCCTCGTTGGAGACGCACTCCATCATGTCCGGATGGGTGGCGTAATAGGTGCGGTCGAACATGGGGAACCTCTCCAACAGGGTCTCTGGTGCGGCGGGAGACGAACGCCCGCCGGGCGGCTTCGGGTGCCGCTTCGTGTTGTCTTGGTAACCGGTGTCAGCAGCGAATTCAAGGGCGGGCGACTTGTCTCGCCACCTCCATCCCTGCTGAGCCGGCGGGTCTCCGTCGGCGGCGGGGCGGCCCGGAGGCAGCATGGACCCCAGCCTTCGTTGGGGTGACGGGGGTTCGACGGGCGGTGTTCTTGCCGGGCATCCGGGGAGGTGCGGCGGCCGGGGCTGCGGCGCCTAGCGCCTGGGCGGGGCGACGGAGGCGCGGCGGACGAGGGTGGAGGCGAAGATCGAGGGTTCGGCTTCGGCGGCGCCGGGGTCGGTCAGATCGCCGACCAGCTTGACCGCGGCGGACCGCGCCATCGAGACCATCGGCCAGCGCACGGTGGTCAGCGGCGGCCAGATGTGGGCGGCGATCGGCGAATCGTCGAAGCCGACGACCGAGACGTCGCCGGGCACGTCGATGTCGCGGCGGCGGGCGGCGTGGATGACGCCGGCTGCCATTTCGTCGTTGCTGGCGAAGATGGCGGTCGGGCGCGGCGACAGATCGAACAGTTTCTCGCCGGCGGCGATGCCGGTTTCGAACGTGTAGTTGCCGGCGGCGATCAGGCTGCGCTGCGGCGCGATGCCGGCGGCGGCGAGCGCATCCTCGAACCCCAAGCGCCGCTCGCGCGCCGACCGGAATCCGTCCGGCCCCTCGACGAAGCCGATCAGCCGGTGGCCCTGCTCGATCAGGTCGGCCACCGCGTCGCGCACCGCCTCCCGGTCGTTCGACCAGACCATGTGATCGGGATCGTCGAGCTGGGCCGAGCCCATCCGCACGTAGCGGCAGTCGAGCTCCTCGCAGAGCGCCGCCAGGCGGTCGTTCTCCGAGATCGGCGGGAGCAGGACGACGCCGTAGAGACGCTGGCGCTCGAGGAAGGCGCGTACGTCGTCGAGCAGCATCTCGCTGTTGCGGTCGACCGGGCGGACGATCATCTCGAACTCGGTGCCGCGCAGCGCCTCGAGGATGCCGTGCTGGACGTTGAGCACGGTCTGGGCGTTGGGATTGTCGTGGATCAGGCCGACGAGGAAGTTGCGGCGCAGCGCCAGCGCGCGGGCCTGCGGATTGGGGACGTAGCCGAGATCGCGGATCACCTCGAGCACGCGCTTCCGGGTCTCGTCGTTGAGCAAGGGCGAGCGGTTGATGACGCGGCTCACCGTCTTCTTCGACACGCCCGACAGGCGTGCGACGTCGTTGATCGTCGGCTTGCCGGCCCGACCCCCGTTCCTGTCCGCCTTGCTGCTCAACCCCGGTCCTCCCTGCGCGCCGCACGGTAGCGAAGCGGCGCTGCCTGCGAAAGCGGCGGCCTTGCCGATAGCGCGCCTCAAGTCTATACGCCGATGAATGACACCGGTTACCCAATGACGCAAGCCGAAGCGCTTCCCGCCGCCGAAGAGAAGGCCGCGCTGCACCTCGACCCGCGCGACGACGTCGCGGTGGCGCTGCGCGCGCTCGCGCCGGGCGAGCGGGTGACGGCGGGCGGGCGAACCGTGACGGTGACCGAGCCCATCCCGCACGGGCACAAATTGGCGCTGGCCGACCTCGAGGCGGGCGTGGAGGTGCGCAAATATGGCTGGCCGATCGGGGTGACGACGGCGCCGGTGCGGGCGGGAAGCCACGTCCACAGCCACAATTTGAAGACCCTGCTCTCCGGCGTCGAAGGCTATGCCTATGCGCCGCCGGCCCGCGCGCCGCGGGAGGCGGCCGCCCCCCTCACCTTCCGGGGCTATCGCCGCGCCGACGGGCGGGTGGCGACGCGCAATGAAATCTGGATCCTGCCGACGGTCGGCTGCGTCGCGCGGACGGCGGAGAAGATCGCCGCCATCGCCCATGCTCGCCACGCCGGGGCGGTGGACGGGGTCCATGCCTTCGCCCACCCGTTCGGCTGCTCCCAGCTCGGCGACGATCTGGCGGGGACGCGGGCGGTGCTGGCGGCGCTCGCCTGCCATCCCAATGCCGGCGGGGTGCTGATCGTCGGGCTGGGCTGCGAATCGAACCAGCTCCAGGCGCTGCTCGCGGAGATACCGGAAGGGATGCGGGGGCGGGTGCGCACGCTCGGCGCGCAGGACGCTGGCGACGAGGTGCAGGAGGGGCTGGCGCTGGTCGATGCTCTGGCCGCGCAGGCGGCGGTGGCGCGGCGGCAGGAGGTGCCGCTCGCCGAGCTGGTGCTGGGGCTGAAATGCGGCGGATCGGACGGCTTTTCCGGCCTCACCGCCAATCCCCTGGTGGGGCGAATGGCGGATCTGGTGACCGGCGCCGGCGGCAGCGCGATCCTGACCGAGATACCCGAGATTTTCGGGGCCGAGCGGCTGCTCATGGCGCGGGCGCGGGACGCGCGGGTGTTCGACGCGATGGTCGGGCTCGTCAACGACTTCAAACGCTACTTCCTGGCCCATGGCGAACCGGTGTCGGAGAACCCCTCCCCCGGCAACATCGCCGGCGGCATCACGACGCTGGAGGAGAAGTCGCTGGGCGCGGTGCAGAAAGCGGGGCGCGCGCCGGTGGAGGACGTGCTGCGCTACGGCAAGCGGGTGCGGCGGCGGGGGCTGTCGCTGCTCGAGGCGCCGGGCAACGACGCGGTATCGTGCACCGCCCTCGCCGCGGCCGGGGCGACGGCGATCCTGTTCACCACCGGGCGCGGCACGCCGCTCGGCTTTCCGGTGCCGACGGTGAAGATCGCATCGAACAGCGCGCTGGCGGAGCGCAAGGCGAACTGGATCGATTTCGACGCCGGCACGGTGCTGGAGAGCGGCATCGATGCGGCCGCGGACGCGCTGGCGGCGCGGATCGCCGGCATCGCGTCGGGCGAGGCGACGGCGGCCGAGCGGAACGGCGAGCGCGAGATCGCGATCTGGAAGCGCGGCGTCACCCTGTGACCTGCCGGTAAGCGCCCGGAGATAGACATGAAAATGGAGCATTTTACGCCCGGCGGGACATCCGCGCGGTTGCCAATGACACCGGTTTCCTATACCAACCCGATAAAATCGCGAGAGGGGTCCTGACGTGGAATTGCATACCGACGAGGCGGCGACGATCGCCGGCCGTTTCCTCGCCGCGCGGCGCGCCGCCGACGGGCTCTCCGCCTATCCGGGGGCGTTCCCGGAGACGCTCGAGGACGCCTATGGCGTGCAGGACGCGGCGATCGCGGCGTGGGGGAAGAGGGTCATCGGCTGGAAGGTCGGGCGGGTGCTGCCGCCTTTGTCCGAGCGGTTCGGCACCGACCGGCTGGCCGGGCCGATCTTCGACGCGGTGGTGACGCGGAGCGGCGACGAACCGGCGATGCCGGTCTTCGCCCAGGGCTTCGCGGCGGCGGAGGCGGAGTTCCTGCTGCGCATCGGCCGGGCGCCGGCCGAGGGCAAGACGCGCTTCACGCTGGAGGAGGCGGCGGAGCTGATCGACGCCGTCCACGTAGGGATCGAGATTGCGAGCTCGCCTTTGGGCGCGATCAACGCTCTGGGGCCGGTGGCGGTGATTTCGGACTTCGGCAACAATAACGGCCTGGTGGTCGGGGCGGCGGTGCCGGACTGGCGCGAGAGCGGGTTCGAGGACTGGACCGTCGAGACCCTGATCGACGGGGAGAGCATCGGCACGGGCCGGGCGCGGGCGTTTCCGGACGGGGCGATCGGATCGGCGCGCTTCCTGTTCGAGCTGATGGCGGCGCGCGGGATCGCGCTCGAGGCCGGACAGTGGATCTCGTCCGGCGCGGTGACCGGCGTGCACGACGCGCGGCCGGGCCAGAAGGTCGAGGCGCGGTTCGGGGACGAACCGGCGGTGCGCTGCACGCTCACCGCGGCGCGGGGGGCTTAAATCCTCCCCGGGACGGGGAGGGGGACCAGCCGGAGGCTGGTGGAGGGGGTTAAGCCTTCTCGCGCGGCGCCGTTGACGAACGCTGGCGCACTCTCTCGGCGCCCCCTCCACCACC
>JBKBVA010000208.1:0-4953 GCA_046289665.1 Allosphingosinicella sp. | reverse complement strand
GCCGAAGCCGAGGCCGGCGAAGATGGCGAGCGCCGCCGCCGCCGGCAGCACCAGCGCCGCGCCGAGCGCCGCGCCCATGAAGGGCCCGGTGCACGGCGTCGCGACGAAGGCGGCGAGCGCCCCGGTGGCGAAGGCGCCGCGCGCGCCGCCCTGCTCGGACCGGCCGCCGTCGAGCCCGGGCAGCTCGAACAGACCGGCGAGGTTGAAGCCGATCGCCGTCACCAGCAGCAACAGGAAGAGGATGACGCGCGGGTCCTGGAGCTGGAAGGCCCAGCCCGCCGCCGCGCCGCCCGCGCGGATCGCCAGCAGCGCCCCGCCGAGCGCGACGCAGACGAGGACGACGCCCGCCGCATAGGCCAGCGCCTCGCGCCGCGCCGCGCGCTCCCCGCCGCCGGCGCGGGCGAGGCTCAGCGCCTTGAGGCTCAGGATCGGGAAGACGCAGGGCATGACGTTGAGCAGCAGCCCGCCGAGCATCGCGCCCGCCAGCGCCAGCAGGATGGCGGCGGCGCTTCCCTCGGCCGCCGCGCCGCCCGCCACCGCGCTGTCCGAGGCCGGCACCGCCCCCGGCGCGGCGGCGAGCGAGAGGCCCTGACGCGCCCCGATCCGCAGCACGCCCTCGATCGCGGCCGGCGTCTCTGCGTCCGCCGCCTTCGTCTCGACGATCAGCGCGTCGCCGCTGCGCGACACGCGCTGCGGCGCCGAATACGCGAGGGCGCCGTCGGTGGCGGGGAAGAAATAGGGTTCCGACAGCGCCATGCCGGCCGGGATCGGGATAGCGATCCGCAGGCCGTCCGCCGTCCGTTCGAAGCGGGCGGGGACGCCGAGCGGCTTGGGCAGCGCCTCGCGCCAGCGGTCGAACTGCGCCCGCCGCTCCGGCGCCCCCGCCTCGGCGGCGACAGTGAGGTCGAGCGCCACCTCGGCCGCCTCGGGCACGCAAATTTCGTCGGTGCAGACCAGATAGTCGAGCCGGCCGCGCAGCGGCACGACGGTGCCGGGCGCGAGGCCGGCGGGGATCGCCACGTCGACCAGCAGGGCATGCTCGCCCTCGTAGACGTAGTTCATCAGCCCCGAGATGGTGAGGCGCTCCGGCACCGGATATTGCAGCTCGCCGGCGCGCACGCCGGCGGGGAGCCGCCAGGCCATCCGGTTGGGGATGCCGGCATCGCCCGGATTCTTCCAGTAACCGTGCCAGCCGGGCTTGGGTCGCATCGCCAGGGCGAGCGTGACGGTCTGCCCGGCGGCGGGCGTCGCATCCTCCGCCACCAGCGCCACCGCCATCGCCTTCTCGCCCGGCCCGAGCAGCTGCGCCCGCGCCGCCGGCGCGGCGAGCAGGGCGAGGAGCAGGGTGAAAATGGCGAGCAGCCGAGTCATTGCCCCTGGGCCTATAGCAAGGTTTCGCCGCCGGTGGAGCGGCCCGAAACGCGCGCGCCGGCGCTGAGAATGGCGCCGCGTCCCCCCACGCCGTCATTGCGAGCGAAGCGAAGCAATCCCCCGCCGGAAGAGGCGCCGGCGCCCCTCATCCCGCGAGATTGCCGCGGCGCTGCGCGCCTCGCAATGACGGTTCAGCGAGGCGCTTCCCCTCAGCGCCTCACTCGGCGGCGAGGTGCCATTGCGGCGGCTCTTCGCTCTCGCGCAGCCGCTTCGATTCCTCGTACATATAGTCGCGGGTCATCGGCACTGCGTCGCGGCGGCGCAGGAACTGGACCTGCCAGTTGACGAGGCCGCCGTAGCGGAAGGCCGATTCCGCGCCGACCAGATAGAATTGCCACATCCGGAAGAAGCGCTCGTCGTACAGCTCGACGATCTCGTCGCGGTGGGCGTTGGTCCGGTTGTACCATTCCTCGAGCGTATGGGCGTAGTGGAAGCGCATCGCCTCGACGTCGGCGACGATCAGATGGTTCTTCTCCGCCTCGGTCACCAGCTCGGACAGAGCCGGGATGTAGCCGCCCGGGAAGATGTACTTGCGGGTCCATTTGTCGGTGACGCCCGGCTCGCCCATCCGGCCGCAGCAGTGGGAGACCATCAGCCCGTCGGGCGCGAGCAGATCGTGGCAGTGGCGGAAGAAGCCCGGATAATGGGGCGTGCCGAGATGCTCGATCAGGCCGACATTGACGATGCGGTCGAACGGCCCCTGGACGTCGCGATAGTCCATCAGCTCGAACTTCACCCGGTCCGACACGCCGGCCTCGGCGGCCCGCTCGCGGGAGAATTCGATCTGGTCGGGCGCCAGCGCGATGCCGAGCACGTCGACGTCGTAATGCTTGTGGAGATAGAGGGCGAGCCCGCCCCAGCCGCAGCCGATGTCGAGCACCTTCATGCCCGGCTTCAGGTACAATTTGGCGGCGATATGCGCCTTTTTGTCGAGCTGCGCCTTTTCGAGGCTGTTCGACGTGTCGCGATAATAAGCCATCGTGTACTGCCGGTCCTCGTCGAGGAACAGCTCGTACAGCCGCCGCGTCAGATTGTAGGTGTGCTCGGCATTGTGGCGCGAGCGGCTCTTCCAGTTGATCTGGTCCAGCCGGCCGGCGAGATAGCCCAGCGTCTTGCGCACCGCGCCCTTGGGCTTCAGCGCCCCCTGCCGCTCGATCGGCGCATTGTAGCGGATGAGGAGGACGAGGTCGCGTATGTCGCCCTGCTCGACGACCATCCGCCCGTCCATATAGACCTCGCCCGCGCCGACCCGCGGATCGCGCACGATATGGGTCGAGGCGCCCTTGTCGGTGAACCGCACGGTGACCGGCCCGTGGGTCGGGTCCGGCGATCCGTAGCGATATTCCTTCCCGTCATGGTCGATGACGGTGAGCTCACCCTTGGTGATGAGCTTGCGAAGCATTTTGTCGAGCAGCCACATGGGGTGGTAGCTATACTGCAGCGGAAGGGGAGCGCAACGGCCTGTCGCGCGCCGCCCCCGGCCTAGCCGATGTCGCCGCGGCCGGCATGGCCGGTGCCGCGCCGCTCGATATCGCGTACCGCGTCGTCGGACGCTTCCTTCAGGCCCTCGCCCTCGCGGGGCGGCGGCGCCGCGTCGCTCTTCTTCTCGGTCTCGTCCATCGGGCGGCTCCTTTCTCCCCGCCTCAAACGCCCGCGCCCCCGCCGCGTTTCCCCGGCGCCGCCATTGCGCCCCTTCTGGCCCCCTCCTAGATGCCGGGGATGCTCGACGCCCAGAACGCCCCCGCCGCGCCGCCCGCCGCCATCCGCCGCGAGGATTACCGCCCGCCCGACTGGCGCGTTCCCAACGTCTCGCTCGAATTCGAGCTCGATCCGGAGCGCACCCTGGTCCGCGCCCGCCTCGAGGTCCGCCGCGACGGCGACCACGCCCGGCCGCTGCGGCTCGACGCCGAGGCGCTGGAGCTGCTCGAGCTCACCGTCGACGGCGAACCGGCCGACTATACCGTCGAGGGCGAGCAGATCGTCGTCCCGATCGCCGCCGACGCGGCCGCGGTCGAGACGCTCAGCGCCCTCTCGCCCCGCACCAACACCCAGCTGATGGGCCTCTACGAATCCGGCGGGATCCTGTGCACCCAGTGCGAGGCCGAGGGCTTCCGCCGCATCACGCCCTTCCCGGACCGCCCCGACGTGCTCAGCCGCTACCGGGTGCGCATGCTCGCCGACGCCAAGGCCTATCCGGTGCTGCTCTCCAACGGCGATCCGGCCGGCGCCGGGACCCTGCCCGACGGCCGCCACTGGGCGGAATGGGACGATCCCTTCCTCAAGCCCTGCTACCTCTTCGCCCTCGTCGCCGGCGACCTCGTCGCGAACCGCGATTCCTTCACCACCGCCTCGGGCCGCCGCGTCGATCTCGGCATCTGGGTGCGCGAGGGCGATCTCGCCCGCACCGGCCACGCCATGGAGTCGCTGAAGGCGGCGATGGCCTGGGACGAGAGAGTCTACGGCCGCGAATATGATCTCGCCGTGTTCAACATCGTCGCCGTCTCCGATTTCAACTTCGGCGCGATGGAGAATAAGGGCCTCAACATCTTCAACTCGCGCTACATCCTCGCCGATCCGGAGACCGCCACCGACGCGGATTACGACGCGGTCGCCGGCGTCGTCGCGCACGAATATTTCCACAATTGGTCCGGCAACCGCATCACCTGCCGCGACTGGTTCCAGCTGTCGCTGAAGGAAGGCTTCACCGTCTTTCGCGACCAGCAATTCTCCGCCGACCTCGGCAGCCCCGCGGTCAAGCGGATCGAGGACGTGCGCACCCTCCGCGCCGCGCAATTCCCGGAGGATAACGGCCCCCTCGCCCATCCGGTGCGGCCCGACAGCTATATCGAGATTTCGAACTTCTACACGGCGACCGTCTACAACAAGGGCGCCGAGCTCATCCGCATGCTCCACACCCTGCTCGGCCCGGACGCGTTCCGCGCCGGCGCCGACCTCTATTTCGAGCGGCACGACGGGCAGGCGGTGACCTGCGAGGATTTCGTCCGCGCGATGGAGGAGGCGAGCGGCGCGGACCTCGGCGCTTTCCGCCTCTGGTACAGCCAGGCCGGCACGCCGCGCGTCAACGCCGCCCTCCGCCACGATCCCGGGAGCGGCCGCGCGACCCTTTCCCTCTCCCAGCAGGTGCCGCCGACGCCGGGCCAGCCGGTCAAGCAGCCGATGCCGATCCCGCTGCGCCTCGCCCTGGTCGGCGCGGACAGCGGCACGGTGCTCGAAGAGCGGCTCGTCCTCCTCGACGAAGCGCGCGCCGAGGTGGCGTTCGACAATCTCCCCGAGCGCCCCCTGCTCTCGATCAACCGCGGCTTCTCCGCGCCCGTCGTCGTCGATGCCGAGCGCAGCGGCGCCGACCTCGCCCTCCTCTCGGCGCGCGACGACGATCCGTTCGCCCGCTACGAGGCGATGCAGCAATTGATGCTCGACACCCTGCTCGCCGCCGTCTCGGCCGGACGCGCCGACCACGGCCCGGTGGTCGAGGCGGTGCGGGGCACCCTCGCCGACGACGCG
>JBKBVA010000207.1:0-4964 GCA_046289665.1 Allosphingosinicella sp. | reverse complement strand
CCCCGGGCCCGAGGCTGCCCAGGCCCATTTGCGCCGGCACGGCATCGGCTCCGAAGCGGCCGAGATCGACGCCGGCGGCGCGGACGCGGGCAGCGCTCTGCTCCGCCACGCCGCGCAGGTGGAGGCGGATCTCCTCGTCGCGGGCGCGTTCGGCCATTCGAGGGCGCGCGAATTCATTCTCGGCGGAGCGACGCGCAGCCTGATGGCTGCGCCGCAGGTCGCCGTCTTGCTGTCGCATTGAACGGATTGGAAGGACGAAAGCCCATGACGGAATCGAACACCCTCCTGCTGGCGTCTGATCTCAGCGCCCGCTCGGATCGGCCTACGGATCGGGCGCTGCTGCTGGCGGACCAGCTGTCTTCGTCGGTCCTGCTTCTGCACGTCGTCGAGGACCAGGAGGCGAACGAAGAACAGCTGAAGGAGCGCGTCCGCGCGGCGCTCGATTCGGTCGCCGGCGAGAAGGCGCACAGCGTCGACGTTGTGGTCAGGCGGGGCCGGGTCGATCGCGAGATACTGACCCTCGCGGAGGAATGCTCGCCGGCGCTGATCGTCACCGGCGTGGCCCGGTTCAACAGCATCCGGGACTATATTCTCGGCACGGCGGTGGACCACCTCGTCCGCCACGCGCCGGCGCCGGTGCTGGTGGTGAAGCGCCGGGCCCGCGAACCCTACCGCCGGCTCCTCGTCGCCACGGACTTTTCCGAGTGCTCGGCCCGGGCGCTCCGGACCGCAGCCGCGCTGTTCCCCGAAGCCGAGATCACGGTGTGGCACTCCTGCCATGCGGCGTACGAGGCCTATCTCAATGCCGAACAGACCGTCATCGCCCTGCAGCTCGAGGCCGACCGCGAGATGAAGCGGTTCGTCGAGTCGGCTGCGCTGCCGGAAGAGACGCGGGCCCGGCTCGTCCAGCGCGTGGAGGTCGGACGAGACCTCTGGAGCCAGGCCGAGAAAGCGGTGCGCGACGGCGCGTTCGATCTGTTCGTGCTCGGCACCCACGGGCAAAGTGGCGGCGCGCAGGCCACCATAGGCAGCCGCGCGGCCGAACTGCTCCACTTGATCGACTGCGACATGCCCATGTTGCGTGCCCCCACACGGTGAGAGCCGCCGAACCTCCCCGTCGGGGAGCCGCCGCCGCCGCATCCGCGCCGCAGCCCGCGCCCGGCGGCGAACGGCGCCGCTGATGGAGTCGCACGTCCACATCCCGTATCTGCGGGAGATCATCATCTTCCTGGTCGCCGCGGGTCTGGCGGTGCCGCTGCTCCAGCGGCGGATCAGCCCGGTGCTGGGCTATCTCCTGATCGGCGGCCTCATCGGCCCTTTCGGTCTCGGCCTGCTGGCCGGCGAGAGCCGGTTGGTGGGGTTGCTGGTGATCAGCGACCTCGACGGCGTCCGCGCCCTCGCGGAGCTCGGCGTCATCTTCCTCCTCTTCACCATCGGCCTCGAACTCTCCTTCGCGAAGCTCTGGACGATGCGCCGCTTCGTGTTCGGCCTCGGCACCGCCCAGATCCTCGTCACCGGCACGCTGATCGGGCTCATCGCCTCCGCCTGGGGAAATCCGCCGGCGGCGGCGATCGTGCTCGGCGCATGCCTCGCTTTGTCGTCGACGGCGATCGTGACGCAGCTCCTCGTGGAAAGCCGCCGCCTCGGCTCTCCGGTCGGCCGCACCGCCTTTTCCGTCCTCCTGATGCAGGATCTGGCCGTGGTGCCGATCCTGTTCGCGGTGGGGGTGGTGGGAACGGTGGCGACGGACGGCAGCCTGCTGGGCGGCCTCGGCGTCGCGATGCTGGAGGCGGCGGTCACGGTGGCGCTCATCTGCGCCGCGGGGAGGCTGCTCCTCCGCCCCCTGCTCCGCTTCGTCGCGCAGACGGGGAGCCGCGAAGCCTTCATGGCGATCATCCTGCTGATCGCGGTCGGCACGGCGGTGGTCACGGGCCTTGCCGGCCTGTCGATGGCGCTCGGCGCCTTCCTCGTCGGGCTGCTGATCGCCGAGACGCAATATCGGCACCAGGTCGAAATCGACATCGAGCCGTTCAAGGGCCTGATGCTGGGGCTGTTCTTCATGTCGGTCGGAATGGGGATCGACTGGCGGACGCTGGCGCTGGAGCCCGGGTTGATCGCCGCCTCCGTGGTGGGGCTGATCGCCCTCAAGGCCGCGGTCAATACGGGGCTGTGCCTGCTTTGGCGGTTGCCGCGGCATCAGGCGATCGAGGTCGGCCTGCTGCTCGCGCAGGCGGGGGAATTCGCCTTCGTCGTGGTGGGATTGAGCATGGCGCTCGGCCTCCTGCCGCAGCCCACCGGCCATTTCATGCTGATCGTCGCGGGGATGACGATGCTGCTGACGCCCGGCATCGCGGCGGCGGCAAGGCGGCTCGGGCTCCGGATGGAGCAGCGCCGGGCGGCCGACGGAGAGGCGGAAGCCGTGCCGGCCGCCGAGGTCGGAAACCATGTCGTCCTGGCCGGCTTCGGCCGGGTGGGGAAGGCGATCGCATCGATCCTGGACCGCGAGGAGATACCCTATCTCGCCATCGACAACGATCCCGCCATCGCGGAGCGCGCGCGGGTGGAGGGACGAAACGTGCGCTTCGGCGATGCCTCTCGGCTCGAAGTGCTGCGTGCCGCCGAGGTCGAGCATGCCTCGGCGCTGGTGATCACCATCGGGAGCGAAAAGGCCACCGAGAGCCTGACGGAGCGGATGCGGCAGGCAGCGCCGCAGATCCCGCTCTACGCGCGCGCCCGGGACCGCGAGCATGCGGGGCGGCTGCTGACCCTCGGCGCGACGTGCGCGATACCGGAGACGGTGGAGGGCAGTCTCCAGCTCGCCGGCCAGGTGCTCACCGGCTACGGAATGGAGGACGAGCTGGTGCAGCGCCGGCTGCAGCTCGAACGATGCGCCCTCGAACGGACCTGAAGCCCCAGGGCCGCGGCCGGCACGGGAGAGGCGAACGGCCCCGCCCTTACGCAGCGGCCGGGAGCGAGAGCAGGCGTGCGCTCAGCCTGACGAGGCTGTTGTCCTGCTCGCCGGGCTCGCGCGCGACGATCCGGTCGCTGCACCCGCGGGCCGCGAGGTCGATGTCGAAGGGCTTCACGTCGCGCCCGGTCCGGGTGCAGCGAAACGCCCGTACCACCGGCCGGGTCAGGCTGGCCTCGTTCTGCTCGACCACGATCGCCAGCAGCCCGGATTCCAGGCCGACGACCGAACCGGTCGGGTAGATGCCGATCACGCGGATGAACTTGGTCAGCAGCGCCTCGTCGAAATGGCCTTTCCACTGGTACATCCGGCTGATGGCTTCGGCAGGGTTCCACGCCTCCTTGTACGGGCGGCGGGACGTGACCGCATCGTAGACGTCGCAGATCGCCCCCATCCGCGCCATGAACTCGATGTTGCGGCCGGTGAGGCCGTGCGGATAGCCGCTGCCGTCGGCTTTCTCGTGGTGGTGGAGGCAGACCTCCAGCGCCGCTTCGGGAATGCCGTCGATCCGCTGGAGCATCTCGTGTCCGCGCTCCGGATGGGAGCGGACGACCTCGAACTCCCTGGCGGAGAGGCCGCCATTCTTGTTCAGGATCGACGCGGGAACGGCAATCTTGCCGATGTCGTGCACCAGCCCCGCAACCCCGGCGTCGCGCACCGTCGCCTTGTCGAGGCCGAGGCTCTTGGCGAACCTGATCATCAGGGCGCAGACGGCGACCGAGTGCAGATAGGTATATTCGTCCTTCGATTTCAGCCGCGTCAGCGTGATGAGCGCGGAGGCGTCGCGGGTGACGGATGCCGATATCTCCTCGACGAGTGGCACGACCGTGGCCAGCTCCACGCGTCCGCCCAAACGCGCTTCGGCGAAGATGCCGCGAACCGCTTCCTTCGCCCGCGCGACGATCTCGGCGGCCCTCTCCCGCTCGGAGACCGGCGAGGGCGGAGGCGCGGCGGCCGGCTCTCCCGCCGGAGCCTCGGCGGCGGGCACGTCGTCGCCCTCCGTGTCAGCCGCCGCGCTCCTCGCGGGATCGATCCAGACCGCCGAGACGCCGCTTTCCCGCAGCGCCGCGAGCTCCTCCGCGTTCATGATGCGGAAGCTGCTCTTCCAGAAGGGGTGCTGAAGCCAGGATCCCTCGACCCTGGCGACGTACATCCCGACCTGCGCCTGCTCGACCGGCCAACGGACGAGCTGGTCCGAACCGGCTGCCCGGTCGCCGCTCAGCATGAGGGAAACTCCCGCACGCGGCGGGCGTCGATCCACAGCTCGGCGGCGCCTTCGCGCACCACATCCTCCGCCAGCCGCACCGCGGCCGCATCGTCCTCCGCGTCGATCGTATCGACGCGCACGCACGTATCTTCGCGAAGATGGAGCAGGTGGTAGCTGCGCTCGCCCGCTTGCCGCGCCACGTCAGGCGCGACGGAGGCGGGGAGGGCGGCGGGGAGGGGCTCGACGCCTTTCGGCGCGGCCCGGTCCACCCTGGCCTGGCCCGGTTTCTTTCGCCCTCTGGCCTTTCGCGCCTTCGCCACCAGCTTGGCGAAACGCTGCGATCGAGACGACATAGATTGTGATCCCCTTGAGCGCCCCCCGGCGCTGCGCGGCTGTGAAGCCGCGTTCGATGAACGGCAGGTAGGTTTGGACTTCAGGCGGCCAGGCGTCGCGGAGGCTGGGCCGGAGCAGCGCCCGGGGGCGTCCGCATGCCGAAGCCCGTGGAAGCGCTGCCTCCCCGGCACCAGGCCGCCGCGGCGAGGACGTTGCCCTGTTCCGGCATGCGCGCGAGCATGTCCGATTCGTCGCGAACGGCGATGACTTGCTCCTGCGAGACCTCGTCCTCGAACGCCACGCCGCAGCGCCCGTCCCGGGACCAGACGACGAAGCCGAACGCGTCGATCGAGCCCGCCCGGATGACGACGCCAGAGCCGACCCTCAGCGGCTCCGGCAAGTCGCTCACCATCGCGCCGCTCCTCGAAAGGCTGCGCAACGTGACGGAAAAGGTGC
>JBKBVA010000206.1:0-4979 GCA_046289665.1 Allosphingosinicella sp. | reverse complement strand
CCCGGCAATGTGCGACGGGGTGACCCAGGGGCTCGCCGGCATGGAGCTCTCCCTGTTCAGCCGCGACGCCATCGCCATGTCGACCGCGGTGGCGCTCAGCCACGCCATGTTCGAGGGCGCCGCCCTGCTCGGCATTTGCGACAAGATCGTGCCGGGCCTGCTGATCGGCGCGCTGCGCTTCGGACACCTGCCGACCATCCTCGTCCCCGGCGGCCCGATGCCCACCGGCCTTGCCAACAAGGAGAAGCAGCGCATCCGCCAGCTCTACGCCGAGGGCAAGGTCGGGCGCGAGGAGCTGCTCGAGGCGGAGGCGAAGAGCTACCACAGCGCCGGCACCTGCACCTTCTACGGCACCGCCAATTCGAACCAGATGATGATGGAGGTGATGGGCCTCCACATGCCCGGCGCCGCCTTCGTCAATCCGGGCACCAAGCTGCGCCAGGAGCTGACGCGCGCGGCCGTGCACCGGCTCACCCGGATCGGCTGGGGCAGCAACGACTATCGGCCGCTGGCGCGCTGCGTCGACGAGAAGGCGATCGTCAACGCCGCGGTCGGGCTGCTCGCCACCGGCGGATCGACCAACCACGCCATCCACCTTCCCGCCATCGCCCGCGCCGCCGGCATCGTCATCGACTGGGCCGATCTCGACGCGCTGTCGGCGGCCGTGCCGCTTATCGCGCGCGTTTATCCCAACGGCTCGGGCGACGTGAACCATTTCCAGGCGGCGGGCGGGATCGGCTTCGTCATCCGCACCCTGCTCGACGCCGGCCTGCTCCACCGCGACATCCTCACCGTCGCCGGCGAAGACCTCGGCGATTATGCGAAGGAGCCGGCGCTGGACGGCGACGTCCTCGTCTGGCGCGACGCGCCGGAGGCGCCGCTCGACGACACGATGCTGCGCCCCGCGTCCGACCCGTTCCAGCCGGACGGCGGCATGCGCCTCGTCGAAGGCAATCTCGGCCGCGCCACGTTCAAGACCAGCGCGGTGGACAGGGAGCGCTGGACGATCGAGGCGCCGGCGCGGATCTTCCCCGATCAGGACGCGGTGATCGCCGCCTTCAAGGCGGGCGAGCTCGACCGCGACGTCGTGGTCGTCGTCCGCTTCCAGGGACCCCGCGCCAACGGCATGCCGGAGCTGCACAAGCTGACGCCGCCGCTCGGCGTCCTCCAGGACCGCGGCTACCGCGTCGCGCTCGTCACCGACGGGCGCATGTCGGGCGCGTCGGGGAAGGTGCCGGCCGCGATCCACGTCACCCCCGAAGCTTTGGGCGGCGGGCCGCTGGCAAAGCTGCGCGACGGCGACGTCGTCCGCCTGTCGGCGGAGACGGGGGAGCTGGCCGCGCTGGTCGATGCCGGCGAGTGGGCGCAAAGGGCCGAGGCGGAGACGCCGCCGGCGCCGCTTGGAACCGGACGCGAGCTGTTTGCGCTGATGCGTCATACCGCCGACGGCGCCGAGCAGGGCGCCTCGGCCATGCTGGCTGCAATGGAGGGAGTTGCGTGACAGAGATCGTTGCCGTCGACATCGGCGGCACCAACGCCCGCTTCGCCATTGCAGAGATTGCCGACGGACGGGTCGTCCGCCTCGATCCGGAAGTGACGCTGAAGGCCGCCGAGCATGCCAGCCTGCAGACCGCCTGGGAGGCGTTCGCGGCGCGGCTCGACCGTCCCCTCCCCCCGGCCGCCGCCATCGCCATGGCCGGCCCGGTGCAGGGCGAGGTGCTGAAGCTCACCAACAATCCCTGGGTGATCCGCCCGGCGCTGATCCCGTCCAAGCTCGGCGCCGAGCGCTACACGATAGTCAACGATTTCGGCGCCGTCGCCCACGCCGTCGCGCAGCTCCCGGACGATCGCTTCACCCATTTGTGCGGCCCCGAACGGCCGCTGCCGCAATCGGGGGTGATCAGCGTCGTCGGCCCCGGCACCGGCCTCGGCGTCGCCCAACTCCTCCGCCGCGAGGGCCATTATCACGTGATCGAGACCGAGGGCGGGCATATCGACTATGCCCCGCTCGACAGCCTCGAGGACCGCATCCTCATCCACCTGCGCCAGCATTTCCGCCGCGTCTCGATCGAGCGGATCGTCTCGGGCCAGGGACTGCCCAACATCTACGAGGCGCTGGCGACGATCGAGGACCGGCCCGTCCACTTCCGCGAGGAAAAGGCCTTGTGGATCGCGGCGATGGCCGGCGAGGACAGCCTCGCCGCCGCCGCCTTCGACCGCTTCTGCCTCTCGCTCGGCGCGGTCGCCGGCGACATCGCGCTGGCGCAGGGCGCGCAGGCGGTGGTGATCGGCGGCGGGCTCGGCCAGCGGCTCGACGGGCACCTCCCGAAATCGGGCTTCCGCGACCGGTTCATCGCCAAGGGCCGCTTCGAGCGGCGGATGGACGATATGCCGATCAAGCTCATCACCCACCCCCAGCCCGGCCTGTTCGGCGCCGCGGCCGCCTTCGCCGCGGAGCATCGCGAATGAACGACATCGGACCCATCATGCGCCTGTCGCCGGTCATCCCGGTGCTGGTGATCGACGACGCCGCCGATGCGCGGCCGATCGCCGAGGCGCTGGTCGAGGGCGGCCTGCGCGTCCTCGAAGTCACCCTGCGCACCCCCGCGGCGCTCGACGCGATCCGCGAGATGGCGAAGGTCGAAGGCGCGGTGGTCGGCGCGGGGACGGTGCTGAACCCGTCCGACCTCGACAAGGCGCTCGAAGCGGGCTCCCGCTTCATCGTCTCCCCCGGCCTCACCGAAAGCCTCGGCCGCGCCGCGGTGGAGTCCGGCACCGCCTTCCTCCCCGGGATCGCCAATGCCGGCGACATCATGCGCGGGCTCGACCTCGGGCTCTCCCACTTCAAATTCTTCCCTGCCGAAACCTCGGGCGGCATCGCGGCCCTGAAGGCGCTGGCGGGGCCGTTCGGCGCGGTCCGCTTCTGCCCCACTGGCGGGGTGACGCTGGAGAGCGCGCCCAGATGGCTGGCGCTGGAGCCGGTCCTGTGCGTCGGCGGCACCTGGCTGGTGAAGCGCGGCGCTGCGGTGGACAAGGCGGCGATCGCCGCCGCCGCGCGCGAGGCGACGGCGGTCAGGGGCTAGGGGCCGGGCCTTTGCACGTCACCCCAGCGAAGGCTGGGGTCCATGCCGACTCTCCACCGGCTGGTCCGACGCAGCATGGATGCCAGCCTTCGCTGGCATGACGGGTGCCTTCCCCCCTTACCCCGAATTGCGCAGCGCGGTGGCGATGGCGTTGATCGAGAGCTGGATCCCTTCCCGGATCCGCGGATCGTCCTCGCCCGCCCGGTGCCGCTTCAGCAGCTCGATCTGGAGCAGGTTCAGCGGCTCGATATAGGGCAGGCGCAGCCGGATCGAGGCATCGAGGCCGGGCTTGTTCTCGAGCAGCCGCGCCTGGCCGGTAATCTCCAGCAGCACGTCGTGCGTCTGCTGCCAGCCGTCGCGGATGCGGCCGAACACCGCCGTGCGCAGCCCTTCGTCCTCGACCAGCTCGGCATAGCGGCCCGCCACCGCCATGTCCGACTTGGCGAGCACCATCTCCATATTCTCGAGCGTGGTGCGGAAGAAGGGCCAGGCCTCCAGCATCTCCCTCAGCATGGCCTTGTCCTCGAAGCCGGCAAGCGCCTGGCCGGCGCCGTACCAGCCCGGCAGCATCACCCGCGCCTGCGCCCAGCTGAACACCCAGGGGATGGCGCGCAGATCCTCGATCGCGCCCGACGTGGTGCGGCTCGCCGGTCGGGAGCCGATCTTCAGGGCGGCGATCTCCGACAGCGGCGTGATCTGCCGGAAGAAAGCGGGAAAGCCGTCCGTCTCGTAGACGAGCCCCCGATAGGCGCGGAAGGCGGCGCCGCTGATCGCGGCCATGGCTACGTAGAAGCGCCCGCGGCGGCGCTCCGAGCGCTTCTCGAGGCTGGCCAGCACGGTGGCGGCGGCCATCGCCTCGAGATTGGCGGCGGCGCTGTCGCGCGTGCCGTATTTGGCGTCGATCACCTCGCCCTGCTCGGTGATGCGGATGCGGCCCTGCACCGTGCCGTTCGGCTGGGCGCGGATCGCCGAGAAGCTGGAGCCGCCGCCCCGCCCGACCGCGCCGCCGCGGCCGTGGAAGAGCTGCATGCCGGTGCCCGCCTCCTCGAACACCTCGGCGAGCGCGCGGCTCGCCTGGTGGAGGCTCCACACCGAGGTGAGATAGCCGCCGTCCTTGTTGGAATCGGAATAGCCGAGCATCACTTCCTGATGCCCGCGCGCCGCGGTCGGCCCGGCGGCCTCCGGCAGGCGCAGCCATTCGGCCATGATCTCCGGACCGTTCTCGAGATCGCCGATCGTCTCGAACAGCGGCACGGCCATGATCGCCGCCTGCGCCGGATCGCCCGGCCGCCACAGCCCGGCTTCCTTCAGCAGGATATTGACCTCGAGCAGGTCCGACACGCTCTCCGCCTTGGAGATGATGTAGGCGGTGATCGCGGCGGGGCCGTATTGCGCATGGGCTTCGGCCGCGGCGCGGACGATGCCGAGTTCCGAGGCGGTCTCGTCGGAATAGGATGCGTAGGGATTGTGGAGCAGGCGCCCGGTGGCGAGCTCGCGGCGGAGGAGGGCGACGCGGCCCGCTTCGCTCAAGGCGGCATAGTCGTCCTCGACGCCCGCCACCTTGAGCAGCTCCGCCACCACCCGCTCGTGAACGGCCGAATTCTGGCGCAGGTCGAGCGTGGCGAGGTGGAAGCCGAACGTCTCGACCGCCCGGATCAGCCGGCCGAGCGCGCCGCTCCCCGCGAGCAGGCCGCCGCCCTCGGCGCCGAGGGCTTGGGCGATGTGGGCGAGATCCGCGCGAAACGCTTCCGGGCCGTCATAGGCCTCGCCCGGCACGCTCGCCCGCCGCGCCGGCTCGCGTCGGGTGAGGGCCCGGTAGGTCGCCGCGAGCCGCGCATAGATGCCGGTCAGCGCGCGGCGATAGGGTTCGTCCAGCCGGGCCTGCGCCGTGTCGCC
>JBKBVA010000205.1:0-4989 GCA_046289665.1 Allosphingosinicella sp. | reverse complement strand
CGGCCTTGCGGAGCGCCATCTTCTCGACGACCGTGCCCGAATGCTCGTCGTCGACGTCGACGACGACGGTCTCATAGGGCTCCTCGCGGCCGTTGGGGCCGTCGCGGAACAGGACGCGGGGGCGGGAGATGGAGAGCTCGAAGCCCTCGCGGCGCATCGTCTCGATCAGCACGCCCAATTGGAGTTCGCCGCGGCCGGCGACCTCGAAGCTGTCATTGTCGTGCGCGGTGGTGACGCGGATCGCGACGTTGGTCTCGGCCTCGCGCTCCAGCCGGTCGCGGATGACGCGGCTCTGCACCTTGTCGCCGTCCTTGCCGGCATAGGGGCTGTCGTTGACGGCGAAGCTCATCGCCAAAGTCGGCGGATCAATCGGGCGCGAGGGGACCGGCTCGGTGACGCCCGGGGCGGCGATGGTGTTGGAGACGGTCGCCTTGGTGAGGCCGGCAATGGCGACGATGTCGCCCGCCTTGGCGCTCTCCACCGGCACGCGCTCGAGGCCGCGGAAGGCGAAGACCTTGGTGGCGCGGCCGGATTCGACCGGCTTTCCGTCGACGTCGATCGCGGTGATCGGCATGTTGATGTCGAGCGTGCCGCTCTCGATCCGGCCGGTGAGGATGCGGCCGAGGAACGGGTCGCGGTCGAGCAGGGTGGCGAGCATCTTGAACTCGCCCTCGGGGTCGAGGCCGGGGGGCGGCACGTGGTCGACGATCTTGCGGAACAGCGGGGTGAGATCGCCCGAGCGCACGTCGTCGCTCTCGCCCGCATAGCCGGCGCGGCCCGAGGCGTAGAGGACGGGGAAATCGAGCTGCTCGTCATTGGCGTCGAGGCTGAGGAAGAGCTCGAAACATTCGTCGAGCACCTCGGCCGGGCGCGCGTCGGGGCGGTCGATCTTGTTGACGACGACGATGGGGCGGAGGCCCAGAGCGAGCGCCTTGCCGGTCACGAACTTGGTCTGCGGCATCGGCCCTTCGGCGGCGTCGACGAGCAGGATGACGCCGTCGACCATCGACAGGATCCGCTCCACCTCGGCGCCGAAATCGGCGTGGCCGGGCGTATCGACGATGTTGATGTGCGTCGTCTCGCCGTCATGCTCCCACTCGACCGAGGTGCATTTGGCGAGGATGGTGATCCCGCGCTCCTTCTCAAGGTCGTTCGAATCCATCGCCCGCTCGTCCACGCGCTGGTTGTCGCGGAAGGTGCCGGACTGGCGGAACAGCTGGTCGACAAGGGTCGTCTTGCCGTGATCGACGTGGGCAATGATCGCCACGTTGCGTTGGCTCATCTGAATATAACTCTCGAAGGCGGGGAAAATGTTCCGGCGCCTATACGCATCATATTGCGGCGCAACAAGGGCGGTGAGGCAACGGGGATCGGGCGGCTAGTTCCGGTCCCTGCCTTTTGCGAGCGCGCCGAACAGCACCAGGCCCCAGCCCGCGATCATCAGCGCGCCGCCGAGCGGGGTGACCATGCCGAGCCAGCGCGCGCCGGTCAGCGCCATGATGTAGAGCGAGCCGGAGAAGAGGATGGTGCCCGCGCCGATCAGCATCGCCGGCACGCGGCGGGGCGCGGCGGCGGCGAGGGCGACGAGGCCGATCGCGTTCCACATCTGATACTGGACGGCGGTGTGCCACCAGCCGAGCTCGGCGGGGCCGAGCACGGCGCGCAGCCCGTGCGCCCCGAACGCGCCGAGCGCGATGCCGAGCGCAGCCAGCGCCGCCCCGGCGGCGAGGATGGGACGGGAGGGCGTCACCCGTGGATCCACCAGCGCAGCGCATAGGCGACGGCCGAAACGGTCGCGACGCCCGCCGCCCACAGAGCGACGAACCAGGCGAGCTGGCGCGCCTTAATGATAGCCCTCCTCCCCCACCTTGCCGCGGAACACCCAGTAGGAGAAGACGGTGTAGGCGAGGATGAGGGGGATGAGGACGATCGCGCCGACCAGCATGAACAGCTGGCTCGAATAAGGCGCGGCGGCCTGCCAGATCGAAACGCGGCCCGGTATCACGTCCGGCCAGATCGAGACGGCGAGGCCGGCCATTGAGAGCAGGAACAGCGTAAGCGTCAGCACGAAGGCCAGCCAGTCCCGCCGCGACCACTTGATCCCCCACCACAAGGCCAGGGCGACGCCCCCGACGAACAAAGGCATCAGCATGGTGAGGAGCAGGCCCGGCCATTCGAACCAGCGCTCTTCATATTTCGCCTCGAGGAGCGGGGTGGCGAGGCTGACCGCGCCGATCATCAGCAGCAGCGCCGGGGTGAGCAGCCGCGCCGCGCGCTTTGCGTCGGCCTGGATGCGCCCTTCGGTCTTCCAGATCAGCCAGGTCGCGCCGAGCAGGGCATAGCCGACTACGAGGGCGGCGCCGGTCAGCAGGCTGAACCAGCTCAGCCACTCCCACCAGCCGCCGGCATAAGCGCGTCCCTCGACGGTGATGCCCTGGAGGAGCGCGCCGAGCGTGATCCCCTGCGCGAAGGTCGCGACCAGCGAGCCGAGGAAGAAGCCCGCGTCCCACAGCTTCCTGTGCCCGGCGTCGCGCCAGCGAAACTCGAAAGCGACGCCGCGGAAGACGAGGCCGAGCAGCATCGCGATGAGCGGCGCGTAGAGGGCGGGCAGGATGATCGCGTAAGCGAGCGGGAAGGCGGCGAGCAGGCCCCCTCCCCCCAGCACCAGCCAGGTCTCGTTGCCGTCCCACACCGGCGCGATGGCGTTCATCGCCTGGTCCCGCTCCTTGCCGACGCGGAAGGTCGGGAAGAGGATGCCGATGCCGAGGTCGAAGCCGTCCATCACGACATAGGCCGCGACGGCGAAGGCGATCAGGAACGCCCAGATGACGGTGAGGTCCATCATCCCTCTCCCTGCAGGGGAGAGGGAGGGAGCCGCGAAGCGGCGGAAGGGTGAGGGACTAAGGTGGGGCGGTGGTTCGGGCCCTCACCCTCCCAAGCCTTCGGCTTGGGCCCCTCCCTCTCCCCTGCAGGGAGAGGGGCGTTTTGCACCCTCCTCATTCCGCCTCCTCCGTGACATCCGGCCGCGGATCGGCGCCGCCGCGTTCGACGCTGGCGGCGGGGGTGATGCCGGCGGTGCGGATCGGGGCGTCGGCGACGCCGGGCTCGCCCGCGTGCGGCGCGTGGGCCATCAGCTTCAGGATATAGACCGTGCCCGCCGCGAACACGCTGAAATAGACGAGGACGAAGGCGATCAGCGATCCGCTCACCGCCGGCGCAGCGATCGGCGAGACCGCGTCGGCGGTGCGCAGCAGCCCGTAGACCACCCAGGGCTGGCGCCCGACCTCGGTGGTGATCCAGCCGGCGATCACCGCGACGAAGCCGGACGGGCCCATGACGAGCGCGAAAAGGTGGAGCCACTTCGCCTCGTAGAGCCGCTTCCTCGCCCGTGCGACGAGGCTCCACAGGCCGAGCAGCAGCATGAGCATGCCGAGCCCCACCATCACCCGGAACGACCAGAAGACGATCTCGGCGGGCGGGCGGTCCTCCCTCGGGACCGTCTTCAGGCCCTCGAGCGGCGCGTTCAAATCGTGCTTCAGGATCAGGGAGGAAAGCTTGGGGATTTCGAGCAGCACCCGCGTCTTTTCCGCCGCGCTGTCCGGGTGGCCGATCAGGATCAGCGGCGCGCCGTCCGGATAGCTTTCGAAATGGCCTTCCATCGCCATCACCTTGGCGGGCTGGTGCTCGAGCGTGTTGAGGCCGTGGAGGTCGCCGACGAAGATCTGCACCGGCGCGACGAGCGCGGCCATCCACAGCGCCATGCTGAACATCTTCCTGACCGCCGGCGTCCCCTGCCCGCGCAGCAGGTGCCAGGCGCCGACGCCGCCCACCACCAGAGCGGTGGTGAGATAGGCGGCGATGACGGTGTGGACGAGGCGATAGGGAAAGCTCGGGTTGAAGATGATGTCGAGCCAGCTTCCGGCCGGCACGAACTGGCCGGCATCGTTCATCGCCCAGCCGGTCGGCGTGTGCATCCAGCTGTTGACGCTCAAAATCCAGAAGGCCGAGATGGCGGTGCCGACCGCGACCATCAAAGTGGCGAGGAAGTGGAGCTTCTTGCCCACCCGCTCGAGCCCGAACAGCATCACGCCGAGGAACCCCGCCTCGAGGAAGAAGGCGGTGAGCACCTCATAGGCCATGAGCGGTCCGATCACCGGCCCGGCCTTGTCGGAGAAGACCGACCAGTTGGTGCCGAACTGGTAGGACATCACGATGCCGGAGACGACGCCCATTGCGAAGGCGATGGCGAAGATCTTCAGCCAGTAGCGGAACAGGGTGAGGTAGACGGCCTTGCCGGTCTTCAGCCACAGCCCCTCCAGCACCGCCAGATAGGAGGCGAGGCCGATCGAGAAAGCGGGGAAGATGAAGTGGAACGAGACGGTGAAGGCGAACTGGATTCGCGCCAGCAGGAGGGCTGTCTCGGCGTCGGTCACGCGCGCCCCTTAGCACGAAGAACGGCCTTTGTGGGTTCGAACTTCGCCGCCCCGAGTGCAGCGCGCGCAACCGGGTTGCGCCGCCCCCGCCCCCGGCCCCGACTCCTGCGAACAGCCTCGACACGCCCGAGTACCGCCGCACGGGAACAGCGACGGGCGCGAACGTGCTCCCCGTCTGGGCGGCCGGCCACGAGGGCCGCGGGGTGACCGTCGGCCTCGTCGACACCGGAATCGCGCTCGACAGCCCCGAGTTCGCCGGCCGGATCGCGCCCCAGAGCCGCGACGTGACTGGTGCCGGCCGCAGCATCCGCGACGACGACGGCCACGGCACCGCCGTCGCCGCGGTGATCGCCGCCGCCCGCAACGACCGCGCGATCGTCGGCATCGCCCCGCAGGCGACGATCGCCATGATGCGCGGCGACCGCGCCGGAAGCTGCTCGACCGAAGCCGGCTGCGGCTTCACCGACAGCTCGCTTGCCGCCGGCATCAATGCGGCCGTCGATGCGGGCGCCAAGGTGCTCAACATCTCGCTCGGCGGCTCCTCCGGATCCTCGGC
>JBKBVA010000204.1:0-5002 GCA_046289665.1 Allosphingosinicella sp. | reverse complement strand
CCGGGAAATCGATCCGCGCCATCCATTGCCGGCCGTGTCCGTCGCGCAGATTGCTCAGGCCCTCGTAGCGCCGCAGCCGGCGCCCGTCACGGGTGTAGGCGACGTCGATGTGCGGCGCGATCCAGCCGAGCATGCCGCCGAGCCTGAGCCGGAACAGCTCGGCCGGCCGTGCGTCGATGTCGACCCGGCCCTGGTGGCGAACCCGGAACGCGAGCGCCTGACCGCGCGCCGGAATGGCGAAGCGCAGCGTCACCGTTTCGCCCGACTGCGCTAACACCCAGAGCCCCGCAGTCTGTGCCGCCTCGACCGCATCCTCATCGACCTCGCCCAGCGCGAGAGCATGAACGTCTCGGCCGATTTCGCGGCCCTGCTGCGGCGCGAGGCCTCGGCCTATTTCCCGTTCCGGCCCGATTACCACCGCTTCGCCTCGCTGGTCGTGCTGAAGGCGCCGGACGTGCCCTCGATCCTGTTCGAGACCGGCTACCTCACCAACGCCGCCGACGCCGCCTACATCCAGTCCCCCGAGGGGCAGAAACAGATCGCGCTCGGCATGCGCAGCGCCATCGAAACCCACTTCGCCCGCCGGCTCGTCAATCTCGCAAGGCGCTGAACCGCAGGAGACGAAGCGCCCCTGCCCATCCGTCATCCCGGCGAAGGCCGGGATCTCGTCGGGTGAAGAGCGCCGGCGGGCGCGCCCCGGCACCGGCGACCTCCCGTCCCGAGATCCCGGCCTGCGCCGGGATGACGGTGTCGGCACGGCGGCTGGTGAACCTCGCAAGGCGCTGAACCGCTTCACCTTCCGGCCATCCTCGGCTAGACCCCGGCACGATGACCGCCGACACGCCCCCTTCCTCGTCCAGCCGCTTCACTCTCCACCGCGACGCGGGCAGCCGCTTCGCCGCCGGGGCGAAACGCGCCTGGTCGAAGCGCTGGGTGCGGATCCTCGCCGTGCTCGCCCTGCTGCCGATCCTCGGCTATTTCCTCTTGTGGCTGCTGTTCGCGCGGGACCTGCCCTCGGCCGAATCCCTGCTCACCTACCAGCCCTCGCTCCCCACCAACGTGCGCGGCATCGACGGCGAGCCGGTGCAGACCTTCGCCCGCGAGCGGCGGGTCGAGCTCGATTTCGCCGAATATCCGCCCCGCCTGATCAACGCCTTCCTCGCCGCCGAGGACCGCACCTTCTTCAGCCACGGCGGCATCGACTATCCGGGCCTGGTCGGCGCGGTTGGCGACTATGTCTCGAAGGTCGGCAGCGGCGAGCGCGCCCGGGGCGGCTCCACCATCACCCAGCAGGTCGCCAAGAACCTGCTGCTCGGCGACGAATATTCGGTGACCCGCAAGATCAAGGAGGCCTTCCTCGCCCGCCGCATCGAATCGGTGCTGACCAAGCAGCAGATCCTCGAGCTCTACCTGAACCAGATATTCCTCGGCCGGAACGCTTATGGCGTGCAGGCGGCGGCCCGCGCCTATTTCGACAAGGACGTCGAGGATCTGGCGCTGCACGAGGCCGCCTATCTCGCCGTCCTTCCCAAGGCACCAAGCAATTACGATCCGGTCCGCCGGACCCAGCGCGCGCTCGACCGGCGCAACTGGGTGCTCTCCGAGATGGAGCGCAACGGCTTCATCACCGCCGCCGAGCGCGCCGAGGCGCAGGCCCAGCCGCTCGGCACCGTGCGGGGGCCGAGCAACAGCGTGCGCAACATCGGCGGATATTTCATGGAGGAGGTGCGCCGCACCCTCGTCGACCGCTTCGGCGAGGAGACCGAGAAGGGCCCGAACGGCGTCTATTCGGGCGGCCTGTGGGTGCGCACCTCGATCGATCTCGCGCAGCAGGAAGCGGCCGAGACGGCGCTGCGCGACGGCCTGATGCGCTACGACCGCGGCCGCGGCTGGCGCGATCCGGGCCTCTCGGTCGACATGAGCCGCGACTGGCGCAGCCAGCTCGCCGCCGCCCAGTTCGGCGTCGGCTATGACGACTGGAAGCCGGCCGTCGTCGTCTCGAAGCAAGGCTCTTCGGCGACGATCGGCTTCGCCGACGGCTCGACCGGCACCCTCCCCGCCTCCGCCGCCTCGATGCCCAAGCGCGGCACCGGCACCGCGGCCTTCAGCTTCCTGAAGCCCGGCATGATCATCGCGGTAAGGGACGAGGGCGGCTCCTATTCACTGCGCTCGATCCCGGAAGTGTCGGGCGGCATGGTCGTCCAGGAAGTGGCGACCGGCCGCGTGCTGGCCATGCAGGGCGGCTTCGACATACGCGGCGACGATTTCAACCGCGCCACCCAGGCGAACCGCCAGCCCGGCTCCACCTTCAAGGCGATCGTCTACGCCGCCGCGCTCGACGGCGGCATGACGCCAGCCTCGCTGATCGTCGACGGCCCCTTCTGCGTCTATCAGGGCGCGGCCCTGGGCCAGAAATGCTTCCGCAACTTCTCCGGCGGCAATGCCGGGCCGCAGACGATGCGCTGGGGCATCGAGCAGTCGCGCAACCTAATGACGGTGCGCGCCGCCAACCAGACCGGCATGGACCGGGTGACGAAGCTCGCCAAGACCCTGGGCGTCGGCGACTATCCCAACTATCTCGCCATCTCGCTGGGCGCCGGCGACACCACGGTCATGAAGATGACCAACGCCTTCGCCATCCTCGCCAACAACGGCAAGGAAGTGCGCCCCACCCTCATCGACTATATCCAGGACCGCAACGGCAAGGTCATCTACCGCGCCGACACTCGCCCCTGCGAAGGCTGCAACACGCCCGACTGGAACGGCCAGCCGATGCCGCGCCCGCCGCTCCGCACCAAGCAGCTGATGGACCCGATGACCGCCTATCAGATGGTCCACATGCTCGAAGGCGTCGTCCAGCGCGGCACCGCCCAGAACCTGCGCGACCTCGGCCGGCCCTTGTTCGGCAAGACCGGCACCTCGACCGGGCCGACCAACGTCTGGTTCGTCGGCGGCAGCGCCCAGATCGTGGCGGGCGTCTACATGGGCTTCGACCAGCCGCGGCCGATGGGCGGCTATGCCCAGGGCGGCACCGTCGCCGCGCCGATCTTCAAGCAATTCGCCCAGGCCGCGTTCAAGGACATGGCGGTGGTGCCGTTCCGCGCGCCGGCCGGCATCCGCATGGTGCGCATCGACCGGCGCTCCGGCCGCAAGGTGTTCGGCGCCTGGCCGCCCGACGAGCCCAAGGCCTCGGTGATCTGGGAGGCGTTCAAGCCGGAGAGCGAGCCGAGGCGCTCGATCCGCCGCGATCTGCCGGACGCCCAGGCCGCCGCCGCCCGCCCGCGCGCCGCCCCCAAGGCGCAGGTGCGCCGGGTCCAGCAGACGCAGGACAGCGATTTCTTGCAGGATCAGGGCGGCATCTACTAGGGCAGCCCGCAAAATTCCCGTCATGCCAGCGAAGGCTGGCATCCATGCCGACTCACAATGGACCCCGGCCTTCGCCGGGGTGACGCAGAACCGGAGACGATTCATGCGCGCCGAAGCGCAAGCTCATGCCGACCAGATCCGGGCCGCCGTCGCCCTGCTCCGCCGCTTCCTCGACTGGGACGTGGCGCTGCGGCGGCTCGACGAGCTCAACGCCCGCGTCGAGGACCAGGCGCTGTGGGACGATCCCAAGGCGGCGCAGGAGGTGATGCGCGAGCGCCGCCGCCTCGACGAGGCGATCGCCGCCACCCGCGCGATCGAGCAGGAGCTGAACGACACGCTCGAGCTGATCGAGATGGCCGAGGCCGAGGGCGACGAGGGGCTGGTCGACGATGCGGTGAAGTCGCTCGGCGAACTCGCCGAGCGCGCCGAGCGCGACAAGGTCAAGGCCCTGCTCGCCGGCGAGGCCGACGCCAACGACACCTACATCGAGATCAATTCCGGCGCCGGCGGCACCGAATCGAACGACTGGGCCGGCATGCTCGAGCGCATGTACACGCGCTGGGCCGAGCGCAACGGCATGAAGGTCGAGCTGATCGACAAGCATCCGGGCGAACAGGCCGGCGTCAAGTCGGCGACCTTGCTCCTGAAGGGCGAGAATGCCTACGGCTATGCGAAGACCGAGAGCGGCGTCCACCGCCTCGTCCGCATCAGCCCCTATGACAGCTCGGCGCGCCGCCACACCAGCTTCGCCTCGGTCTGGGTCTATCCGGTGGTGGACGAGAATATCGACATCGAGATCAACGAGAGCGATCTCCGGATCGACACCTACCGCGCGTCCGGCGCGGGCGGGCAGCACATCAACACCACCGACTCCGCGGTCCGCATCACCCATCTGCCCTCCGGCATCGTCGTCCAGTGCCAGAACCAGCGTTCGCAGCACAAGAACAAGGCCGAGGCGTTCAACCAGCTGCGCGCCCGCCTCTACGAGGCCGAGCTGCAGCGCCGCGAGGCGGAGGCCAATGCCACCGCCGCCAGCAAGACCGATATCGGCTGGGGCCACCAGATCCGCTCCTACGTCCTGCAGCCCTACCAGCTGGTCAAGGACCTGCGCACCGGCGTCACCTCCACCGCGCCCTCCGACGTCCTCGACGGCGATCTCGGGCGGTTCATGGCGGCCGCCCTGTCGCAGCGCGTCACCGGCGAAAAGGTCGAGGTCGAAGACGTAGAGTGACCGGCCCCGACCGCCGGCGCGACATCGCCCGCCTCGCGCTGCAATCCGCGCTCGCGGGCGCGCTGGCCTGGCTCGCCATAGGCTGGGCGGGCACCGGCGAGGCCTTTCTCGCCGTCATTTCCGCCGTGCTGGTGCTGGAGCCGGCGCGCGCCCAGACGCTGAAGAGCGCCGGCAGCCGCATCGTCGGGACGCTGGTCGGCACGGTCATCGGCCTTGTCGCCCTGCTCGCCGCCTCGGGCGTGCCCGATCCGCTGCCGCTCGCCGCGGTGATGCTGGTGATGGGGGCGATCGTCGCCTGGAAACCGGCCTGGCGCTACGGCATCGTCGCCGCGGCCGGCCTCGCCATCGCGTCGGACGGCGGCCTCATCGAGACCGCCGAGGCGCGCGGCATCGCCATCTTCGTCG
>JBKBVA010000203.1:0-5003 GCA_046289665.1 Allosphingosinicella sp. | reverse complement strand
ACTTCCTCGAACAGGCGCGCTGGGAGGACGCGGAAGACGAAGCCCTCGCCGCCTCCCTGCTCGGCCGCCGCACGAAGCTGCTCGAACGCAGCCGCGAGCTCGCCATGGAAAGCGCCGGCGCGCTGCGCACGCGCATCCACGGCGATCTCCATCTCGGCCAAGTGCTGGTGGCGGGCAGCGACGTCGTCATCATCGATTTCGAGGGCGAACCGTCCAAGCCGCTCGAGGAACGCCGCGCCAAGGACCTGCCTTTGCGCGACGTCGCCGGCATCATCCGCTCGTTCGATTATTCGACCGCCGTCGCCCGGCGGACGATGCCCGCGGTCGCGGAGACCGTCCATGCGCGTGCCGAGCACGCCTTCCACGAATTTTGCGAATGCGCCGTCACCGGCTTCCTCGACGGCTATACCGAGGTGAGCGGCCGCGATCCCGGGCCCCTGCTCGACCTCTTCCTCCTGGAGAAGGCGGCCTACGAGCTGCGCTACGAGGCGGCGAGCCGCCCCGACTGGCTGAGCGTCCCGCTCGCCGGCTTCGCGCGCATCGCCGAACGCATCACCGGGGAAGGAGACGAATGAACCCGACCGACCAGCTCGCCCAGGCGGCGACCGCGGCGATGCAGGGGCGGCTGACCGATCCCTTCTCGCTGCTCGGGCGCCACGATTCCCCGGACGGACCGGTGGTCCGAAGCTTCCAGCCGGACGCGGAGCGGATCGAGCTCGCCGCCCGCGACGACGGCCGCCCGCTCGGCCGGCTCGACCATTTCGAGGGCGGCCTCTTCATCGGCCGGCTGGAGGAGGACGTCCCCTATCTGCTGCGCATCACCTGGCCCGGCGGCACGGTCCAGGAAACGGAGGACCCGTACGGCTTCGGCCACGTGCTGGGCGACCTCGACCTTCATCTGTTCAGCGAGGGCCGCCACTGGAACCTGGCCGACAATTTCGGCGCCCAGCCGCGCGCGATGGACGGCGTCGAGGGCGTCGCTTTCTCGGTCTGGGCGCCCAATGCGCGCCGCGTCTCCGTGGTCGGCGACTTCAACAATTGGGACGGCCGCCGCCACCCGATGCGCCTCCGCCACGATGCCGGCGTGTGGGAGCTGTTCGTGCCGCGCATCGGCCCCGGCACCCGCTACAAGTTCGAAGTGGTCGGCCGCGACGGCAGCACGGTCAAGAAGGCCGATCCGCTCGCCCGCGCCACCGAGCATCCCCCCGCGACCGGCTCGGTGGTCGCCGCCCGCCCCGCCTTCCGCTGGACCGATGCGGAATGGATGGAGGAGCGCGCCGCCCGCCAGGCGCCGGACGCGCCCATGTCCGTCTACGAGGTCCACGCCGCCTCCTGGCTGCGCCCGAACGGCCGGGACAGCCAGTTGGACTGGCAGGGCCTCACCGAGCGCCTCATCCCCTATGTCGCGCAGCTCGGCTTCACCCATGTCGAATTGCTGCCGATCATGGAGCATCCGTTCGGCGGCTCCTGGGGCTACCAGCCGCTCTCCCAATTCGCCCCTTCCGCGCGCTTCGGAACGCCGGAGGATTTCGCCGGCTTCGTCGACGCCTGCCACCGCGAGGGGATCGGCGTCATCCTCGACTGGGTGCCCGCGCATTTCCCGACCGACGCCCACGGCCTCGCCACCTTCGACGGCACCCACCTCTACGAGCATGCCGATCCGCGCGAGGGTTTCCACCAGGACTGGAACACGCTGATCTACAATCTCGGGCGCAAGGAGGTCTCCGGCTTCCTCCTCGCCTCGGCGCTCTGGTGGCTCGAGACCTTCCACGTCGACGGCCTGCGCGTCGATGCCGTCGCCTCGATGCTCTACCGCGATTACAGCCGCGCCTCGGGCGAGTGGGTTCCCAACGTCCATGGCGGCCGCGAGAACCTCGAATCGGTCGCCTTTTTGAAGCACCTCAACCACGTGGTGCGCGAGCGCTGCCCCGGCGCCGTCACCATCGCCGAGGAATCCACCGCCTGGCCGGGCGTCTCCGCGCCGCTCCACGAGGGCGGCCTCGGCTTCGACTACAAGTGGAACATGGGCTGGATGCACGACAGCCTCGAATATGTGAAGCGGGACCCGATGTACCGCGCCTGGCACCATGGCGAGCTGACCTTCAGCCTCGTCTACGCCTTCTCCGAGAAGTTCGTGCTGCCGATCAGCCACGACGAGGTCGTCCACGGCAAGGGCTCGCTGCTCGGCAAGATGCCCGGCGACCGCTGGCGCCAGCTCGCAAACCTGCGCGCCTATCTCGCCTTCATGTGGGGCCATCCGGGCAAGAAACTGCTCTTCATGGGCAACGAGCTCGCCCAGGAGAGCGAGTGGAACCATGACGACCAGATCCCCTGGCACCTGCTCGAGCGGGCCGAGCATGCCGGCGTGCAGCGTCTGGTCGGGGATCTGAACCGCCTCTACCGCGACGAGCCGGCGCTCCACCGCCGCGACGCCGATCCCTCCGGCTTCCAGTGGCTGGTCGGCGACGACGCGAAGAACAGCGTCTTCGCCTTCCTGCGCAAGGGCGCCGACGGCGATCCGCCCATTGCCTTCATCCTCAACATGACGCCCCAGCCGCACCACGACTATCGCATCGGCCTGCCCATGACCGGCCGCTGGACCGAGGTGCTGAACAGCGACGCCGCCATCTACGGCGGCAGCAACCGCGGCAATGAAGGCGGGGTGGTCGCGACGGGCGAACCGCTCCACGGCCAGCCGGCGTCGGCGGGCGTGGTCGTGCCGCCGCTCGCCGCCGTCATGCTGCGCTACGAGGGGACGGCCGCGTGATACCGCGCCCCGACCGGCTCGAGGCCGGGTCCCCTTATCCGCGCGGCGCCACGTTCGACGGGCTCGGCACCAATTTCGCCGTCTTCTCGGCCCATGCCGAGAAGATCGAGCTCTGCATCTTCGATCCGGCGGGCAAGCGCGAGATCGCCCGCTACGAGCTGCCGGAATGGACCGACGAGGTCTGGCACGGCTACCTGCCCGATGCCCTGCCCGGCCTCGTCTACGGCTACCGCGCCTACGGCCCCTATGCGCCCGAGCAAGGCCACCGCTTCAATCCGAACAAGCTTCTGCTCGATCCCTATGCCCGCCGCCTCGTCGGCAACATACGCTGGACCGACGCCTTGTTCGGCTACCAGGTGCGGTCGCGCCGCGCCGATCTCAGCTTCGACCGGCGCGACAGCGCGGCGGCGATGCCGAAGGGGATCGTCACCCAATCCTCGTTCGACTGGTCGGGCGACGTGCGGCCGCGCACCCCCTGGTCCGAGACGGTGATCTACGAGGCGCATGTCAGGGGCCTCAGCAAGTTGTTCGAGGAGGTCGCGCCGCAGGAGCGCGGCACCTTCGCCGCTTTGTCGAGCGGGCCGGTGATCGACCATCTGAAGCGGCTCGGCGTCACCGCGATCGAATTGCTGCCGATCCATGCCTATGCGCAGGACCGGTTCCTGCAGGAGAAGGGCCTCACCAATTACTGGGGCTACAACACCCTCTCCTTCTTCGCGCCGGAGGAGCGCTATTTCGCCGGCGACAGCCACGACGAGCTCCGCCTCGCGGTGCGCCGCCTGCACAGCGCCGGCATCGAGGTGATCCTCGACGTCGTCTACAACCACACCGCCGAAGGGTCCGAGCGCGGGCCCACCCTCTCCTGGCGCGGCCTCGACAACGCGACTTACTACCGCCTGGTCCAGGACCATCCCCGCTTCACCGTCAACGACACCGGCACCGGCAATACGGTCAACATGTCGAAGGCGCGGGTGCTGCAGATGGTGACCGATTCGCTGCGCTACTGGGTCACCTCCTTCGGCATAGACGGCTTCCGCTTCGATCTCGGCACCGTGCTCGGCCGTACCGACGAGGGCTTCCGCCACAACGCCTCCTTCTTCCACGCCTTGCGCCAGGATCCGGTGCTGCAGCGGGTGAAGCTGATCTCCGAGCCCTGGGACATCGGCCCGGACGGCTACCAGCTCGGCAACCACCCGCCGGGCTTCGCCGAATGGAACGACCGGTACCGCGACGCGGTGCGGCGCTACTGGCGCGGCGATTCCAACATGCGCGGCGAGCTCGCCGCCCGCCTCGCCGGATCGGGCGACATCTTCGACCGGCGCGCGCGGCGGCCGTGGGCGAGCGTCAACTTCCTCACCAGCCACGACGGCTTCACCCTCGCCGACCTCACCAGCTACGAGCAGCGCCACAACGAGGCGAACCTCGAGGACAATCGCGACGGCCACCCCGAAAACCTGTCGCGCAACTGGGGCGCGGAAGGGGAGACCGACGATCCCGGCGTCAGGGCGATGCGCGACCGGATGCGCCGCTCGATGCTCGTCACCCTCTTCGCCTCGCACGGCACGCCGATGCTGCTCGGCGGCGACGAATTCGCCCGCAGCCAAAGCGGCAACAACAACGCTTATTGCCAGGACAATGAGATAAGCTGGTTCGATTGGAGCCAGGCGCGCTCCCCGGAGGGCGAGGCGATGATCCGCTTCACCCGCCGCGTGATCGCATTGCGCAAGCGCTTCGAGCTGCTGCGCAGCGACCATTATCTCTACGGCGAGGAGGTCGCGCCCGACATTCCCGACATCGACTGGTGGGACGAGCGCGGCATGCGCCTCGCGCCGGAGGATTGGGCGAATACGGAAGGCCGCGCCCTCATCATGCGCCTCGCCCGCCCGGTCGGCGACGGGCGGATCGAGGTCGTCTGCCTGCTCCTCAACAGCTCGAACGAATCCCTCGTCTTCAACCTCCCGCCCCCGTCGGCGTCGCGGCGGCTGCTGATCGACAGCGCCTATCCCGACATCGAGGAGCATGAGATCAAGGACCGCTACTATCTCGTCGCCCACGCCGCCGCGATCGTCGCCTGGACCGGGAGCGTCGAATGAAATGGGGCCCGCAGCCGGCCGGTCCCGGCCGCTGGCGCTTCCCGCTCTGGGCGCCGGGGCTGGAGACGGTGACGCTGGAGCTGGAGGGGCGGGCGCCGCTCGCCATGGAGCCCGCCGGGGAAGGCTGGTTCGCCGCCGAGGCC
>JBKBVA010000202.1:0-5030 GCA_046289665.1 Allosphingosinicella sp. | reverse complement strand
GACCTGGTTGGCTGCGCGGTTGAGCGCGGCCGGGGCGGAGGCGGCGTCGATCGCGGCGACGGGCACGCGCGCCTCGAAGCGGCGTGTCTCGACGCCGTCCTGGCCGCGGGCGATGGCGGCGTCGTCGACCACCACCACTTCCATCGTGTCGGCGACCAGGCCGAACGTGTGGAGCGTGCCGGTGAGGCGCTGGCCGGGGTCGAAGGTGAACTGCCGGGGATCGAGCACGACCCGCCCGGTGGTCGCGGAGATCGTCTCGCCGACCAGCCGCGCGAACAGCGCGCCGGGATCGTCGACCCACTGGGCGTCTTTCAGAGGTGCGACCGCGTTCGCGCCGGTGCGCACCGGCACCCGCACCGTCTTCAGCTCCTGGCTCACCGCCGGCACCACAACGGTGATCGCCTGCGCGCTCGGCGCGGCGCGGGACGAGGGGCCGCGGGTCGCCTCGGCGCTCAGCCGCATCAACGTGTCGGGCGTCTTGCCGCCGAAGCTGAAGCAGCCGGACAGCGCCGCCGAGGCGGCGAGGATCAGGAGAGTGCGCTGTGCTTTCATCGGTCCCTCGGTTTGTAGTCGGGCAGCTTCTGCCCGCCGATCACGCCGCCGACGCCTTCGCGGTCGAGACGCTGCGCGACCGAAGACAGGGCGTCGGACATCTGCCTGAGGTCGCGGACCAGCTGGCCCACCTCCGGTATCGTCTGCTTGGAGAAGGCCTGGATGCCGGGCCGGGCGTCGCCGATCGCGGCGTCGAGATTGGCCATGCTCCCTTCCGCGGCGCGGATCGTCTGGCGGAGGTCTGCGATGAGCGGGCGGGCGTCGCGCTGCAGGATGCCGTCGGCGCTGTCGGCGAGCTCGCCCATCTCCTGCGCGGCGAGGCCGGTCTGGCGGATGGCGATGCGCGCGTCGGCCATGGTCGCGGCGATCTCGTCCGAACGCTCGGCGAGATTGCGGCTGATCGTCTGGGTATTCTCGAGGATCGCGGCGATCGACGCCTGGTTCTGGTCGCCGAGCAATTCGGTGAGCCGCGCCGTCAGCGTCGACACCCGCTCGAGCAGCTCCGGCGCGCTGTTCAGAAGCTGGCCGAGCGCGCCCGGCTTGGTCGGGATGATCGGCGCGCCGAACGTGCATTCGGCGGTCTCGCAGGTGAGCGGCGGCGGCGCCGGGCCGCGCGGGTTGCGCTCGGGCGGGTCGAGCTGGATCTGGGAGACGCCGGTGAAGCCGACGCCCTTGATCGTCGCGGTGGTGCCGACCGGCACCGGCGTGTCTTTGTGGATCGCGATCCGCACCCGCACGAATTGCGGCGTGTTGGGCAGCAGGTTGATCGAATCGACCGAGCCGACGGGGACGCCGGAGAAGGTCACCGCCGAGCCCTTGGCGAGCCCGTCCACGGCCTGGTTGAACAGGATGTCGTAGCGCTTGTCGTTGTCGCCGCCGGCCTGGCTCAGCCAGATGACGAAGGCGAGCACGGCGACGATCATCCCCATGACGACGCTGCCGACGAGCAGGTGGTTCGAACGGGTCTCCATTATCGATCAGCCTCCCCGCGCCCGTTCGCATCCGCCTCGGCCGCCGCATCCGCCTTGGCCGTGGCGGCGTCGTCGGCCTCCTCGGCCGCCCGGCCCCGCGGCCCGCGGAAATATTCCTGTATCCATTCGTGGTCCAAAGCCAGCAGTTCCGGAATCGTTCCGACCGCCACCACCTTGCGGTCCGACAGCACCGCGACGCGGTCGCAGATCGCATAGAGCGTATCGAGATCGTGGGTGATGAGGAAGACGGTGAGGCCGAGCCGCTCGCGCAGGTCGAGGATGAGCTCGTCGAAGGCGGCGGCGCCGATCGGGTCGAGCCCGGCGGTGGGCTCGTCGAGGAACAGCAATTCCGGGTCCAGCGCCAGCGCGCGGGCGATGCCGGCGCGCTTCTTCATGCCGCCCGAAAGCTCGGCGGGATATTTCGGCCCCGCTTCGGAGGGCAGGCCGACCATCACGATCTTGTAGGCCGCGATCTCGTCGAGCAGCTTGCCGTTCACCTTGGGATAGAATTCGCGCAGCGGCACCTGGACGTTCTCGGCGACGGTCAGCGTCGAGAACAAGGCGGCGCCCTGGAACAGGATGCCCCAGCGCTTGCGGATCGCCTGCAGCTGCTGGTCGTCCGCGTCGAGCACGTGCTCGCCGAATACGGTGACCTCGCCCTCGTCGGGCTCCTGCAGGCCGATGATCGAGCGCATCAGCACCGACTTGCCGGTGCCCGAGCCGCCGACCACGCCCAATATCTCGCCGCGGCGCACCTCGAGGTCGAGATGCTCGTGGATGACGGTCTCGCCGAACTTGTTGGTGAGGCCCTTGACCGAGATGACGATCTCCTCGCCGCCTCCGCCCGGGGCCTCGCCGGGTTCCGCCTCCGGCGGCGGCTGGTTGGTGCGGGCGTCGCTCACAGCCAGCCGATCTCGGTGAAAAAGACGGCGAAGAAGGCGTCGAGCACGATGACGAGGAAGATCGCCTGGACCACGGCGGTGGTGGTGCGAAGGCCGACTTCCTCGGCGTCCCCTTCGACCTGCATGCCCTGGTAGCAGCCGGCGAGCGCGATGATCAGGCCGAAGACCGGCGCCTTGATCAGCAATTGCCACAGGTCGGTGACCGGGACCACTTCGCGGATGCGCTGGACGAAGGTGACGGGCGGGATGTCCAGCGACAGCCAGGTGAAGATGCCGCCGCCGATGATCGCCACCACCGCCGCATAGAAAGCGAGCAGCGGCATCATCAGCACCGTCGCCATCACCCGGGGCAGCACCAGGGCTTCCATCGGCGAGACGCCGATTGTGCGCATCGCGTCGATTTCCTCGGCGAGCTTCATCGAGCCCAATTGGGCGGCGAAGGAGGAGCCGGAGCGGCCGGCGACCATGATCGCCGTCATCAGCACGCCCAGCTCCTTGACCGAGCTGCGCCCGATCAGGTTGACGGTGAAAACCTCGGCGCCGAACTGCCGGAGCTGCACCGCGCCCTGCTGGGCGATGACGATGCCGACCAGGAAGCTCATCAGGCCGATGATGCCGAAGGCGTGGACGCCGACCACCTCGAAGCGCTGGACGATGGCGTTGATCCGGAACCGGCGCGGCTGGCGCACCACCCGGGTCAGCGCGACCAGCATCGCGCCGAAAAAGGCGACGAGGCCGAGGAGGGTCCGGCCCGCCTCGACCGTCGCGCCGCCGAGCTGGCCGACGATGCGGGCCAGCGGCGAGGGCTGGTCCGGCCGCACCTTGACCGGCGCGTCGAGCCTGGCGACCTGGTCGATCAGCGACTGCGCGTCGGGCCGCGCGCCGACCACCTCGCCGCCGCGGTCGCGCGCGGTGCGGTGGATGAGCCAGGCGCCGATCGTGTCGATCCGGCCGATGTCGGAGAGGTCGAGGAGGAAGCCGTCGCCCTTCATCCGCTCGAGCCGGGTGGGCAGCACGCCGAGGCGCGGCAGCGTCAGATCGCCGTGGAACTGGAGCACGCGCCGCCCCTCCTGCTCCGTCTCCGTGACCCGCGCGACCGTGCTCATCCCCTTGCCATGCTTCAAATCCCGCGCCTCGGCAACTGGACAAAGTGAGGGGGTTCGTGCTTGTCGCACGCCATGAAGGCGCAGCTCGCCATTTACGACATGGACCGCACCGTCACCCGGCGCGCCACCTACACGCCCTTCCTGGTCCACGCCGCCTTGCGCCTCGCGCCGTGGCGGCTGCTCCTCTTCCCGCTCGTCCTCGCCGCCATGGCCGCCTATGCGATGAAGCTGCTCGACCGCGGCCGGCTGAAGGAGATCAACTACCGCCTGCTGGTCGGCCGCGGCCTCCCGCCCGAGCGGCTCGAGCCGGTGATCGAGAGCTTCGCCGAGCGCCAGGTCGAGACCAACATCCTGCCCGGCGCCCGCCGCGCGCTGGCCGCCGACCGCGCCGCCGGGCGCCGCCTCGTCATGGCCACCGCTTCCTACCGCCTCTACGCCGCCGCCATCGCGCGGCGCCTCGGCTTCGACGACGTCATCGCCACCGAGACCGGCCTCGACGCCGCGGGCCGGGTGGTGGCGAAGATCGACGGCGCCAATTGCTACGGCCCGGCCAAGCTCGACATGATCGAGGCCTGGCTGGAGCGCGAAGGTCTCGCCCGCGAGGCGGTCCACATCCGCTTCTATTCCGACCACCACTCCGACCACCACGTCCACCGCTGGGCCGACGAGCCCGTCGCCACCAACGCCAGCCGCCGCCTCACCCGCCTCGCCGAGGCGGAAGGCTGGGAAGTGCTGGACTGGAGCGACCGGCGCAGGCGCGCCGAGCCTGAGGACGCCGACGCGCAGCGGCGCCGCCCTTAGGCGAAGAGCCGCGCCGCCCCGGCCGGCCTGCTCCCGAAGGGAGACAGGACCGACGGCGCGAGGCCGCCCTCGCGCCGCCGCACAGCGTCTCGAATAAACGAGAGCCGCGCCGCCGCCCCCTACAAACACCCCTCCACATACTGGATGCTCGGCCCGCCGGCATGCACCGCCGTCACCTTCCCGTCCGTCCCGATCTCGTAGACGATCCCCCGCGCCGCCGGGTCCTCGACGAACTCCTCCGCGCCGCCGCCGCCTTTCTCCCACACGGTGATGTAGGCCGCCGGCGCCGCCGCATATTTGTGGGGGCCGGTCCGCGCCCGCGCGCCGTAGGCGGCCCTGACCGCCTCGGCCGTGTCGCCGGGGCCGAGGCCGCGGTCGGTGTCGAGCGTCGCCCCGGAGAGCAGCGAGATGCGCGTCAGGCGCCCGTCCTCGACCATCGCCATCACGCCCGGCGGCCCGTCGGCGAAGCGGAACTGGTCGCAGCGTTCCGGCTCCGGCCCGCCCACCGCGTCCGGATCGGCATCCCCGCCCCAGGCGGTCGCCTCGGCCTCGGCGCGGTCATGCCGATGCGCAGCGGCCCGAACCCCTCGGCACTGAGCACCGGCGGCCCGGACGCCGCCGCGGGCGCGGGCGCCTCCGCCGCCGGCACCGGCGCCGCCTCGTTCGCGGCCGCCTGCCCGTTCCCGCCGGGCGCCTCC
>JBKBVA010000201.1:0-5058 GCA_046289665.1 Allosphingosinicella sp. | reverse complement strand
GCTGTACCTGGCGCTGAACGGGCTTTCGGACCGCTCCTGGCTGTTCGACAGCCTCGTCGCGCTCGCCATCGACAACAATCTCGTCAAGGCGGCCCCGGTCGCGGCCGCCTTCGTCTTCGCCTGGTACCGCCGGGGGACGGAGCGCCGGGCTGCGCGGCGGGCGCTGCTGGCGACGCTGGCTTCGCTGCTGTTCGTGCTCGCGGCGACGAAGACCGTCGCCGACGCCATCTTCCTGCCCCGCCCCTTCATCTTCTCCCAGCCGACTTATCAGATGGACGAGGGCCGCCTCGTCGAAAGCCCCGCTTTGCCCTATCGGGTGCCGCAGGAGGGCTTCAGCCACGGGCGCTTCGAGCGGCTGAAAGCCGGGGATATCGAGGAGAACGACCTCGCCTCCTATCCCAGCGACCATGCCGCCTTCTTCTTCGCCTTGGCGCTCGGCATCTTCTTTGCGAGCCGCCGGGCAGGGGCCTTTTCGCTCGCATGGACGCTGATCGTCATCTGCGGCAGCCGGATGATCACCGGCACGCACAGCCCGCTCGACATCGCGGCGGGCATCGCCATCGGCGGCGCGATCGTCGCCGCCGCCGTCCTGCTCGCCGGGCGCTGGCTGCGGCGGCCCCTCGATGCCGTCGCGGGATGGACGCTGGTCCGGCCGGGCCTCGGCGGCGCGCTGCTCTTCCTCGCCCTGTTCGAGGTCGCCAACACGCTCGAAAATGCCCGCGACGGCGCGCGTGCGGCGAAAAGCATCGCTGAGCGGTTGGTGTCGAGATGATTCTGTTTCACCGCACCTTGCTCGCCGCTGCCGCCGCCGCTTTCCTGCTCGCCGGTTGCGAGGATCTCGACCGCCGGGCGATGGTGATGGTGCCGGGCGAGGATTATGCGCCGGAGATCCTGCTCTCGGGCGAAGACGGCATCGTCTCGCCGGACGGCCTGCTCTGGCGTCAGGGCCAGCTCGCCATCGCCGACGAGGGCGGATCGGCGGTGCGGATCTGGACGCCGGGCGGCCGGGTGACGACGCTGGCGACCGCGGAAGACGGGCTGCAGTCCCCCGAGGACCTTGCCTGGCCGGAAGACGGCATCCTCCATTTCACCGACGACGACGGCGGCGGGCTGTGGTGGTTCAAGGGCGGCACCGCGTCAAAGCGCCTGCCCGCCGCAGCGCCGCTTGAGGCGAGCGAAGGCCTCGTCCTCGCGCCGTCGGACACCCTCGTCGTCGGCGCGGGCGAAACGGGCGCGCTCGTCTTCGTGTCTCCGGGCGGCGGCATAGAGCGGCTCGATCTCGGCATCGCCAAGGCGGAAAGCCTCGCCTTCGACGGGGAGGGCAATCTCTACATCGCCGACAATCGCGACGACGTGCTCTACCGTCTCGACAGGGACGGGACATTGCGCCGGCCGATCGCGGGGCGGGAAGGCTTCTCGCCCGAATCGATCCACTTCGCGGGCTCGGCGCTGCTCATCACCGACAGCCGCCACGGCAAGCTCTACCGCTACGCACCGGAGGACGGGCTTTCGACCATCGCCGTCTTTGCGGGCGAGCTTGCCAACGTGCAGGGCGTCACCACCGACGGGGCCGGCAACATCTACGTGTCGGTGCAGAGCGACCTCGAAGCAGGCAAGGGCTTCGTGCTGCGGCTCAGGCCGAAGGGGCGTTCAGCCCCCTGAGCCGGTTCCGCACCGCCCGCGCCAGCGGCTTCAGGCGGTAGGCGGCGTGGAGCAGCCGTCCGGAGGGCGATCCGGAGAAGAGCCGGAGGCGGTAGACCTTCCGGTAATCGGTCGCGAACCGGCGCTTGTACGCGGCGAGGCGCGTGCTGTTGCCGAGCATGTCGTACCAGGCGATGGCCGGATCGGCGCAGGCGTCCGCGATGTTGAGCAAGGCGGCCATGTGGCCCGGCTGGAGCCGGGAGCGGCCCTCGTCATACCCTACCTTCATCGCGAGCACCGTGCCGGCCGAAACGACGCAATATTCGTAGGCGAGGAGATCGGCCCCCTCGCGCAGCGTTGCGATGCGCAGGGCGCCCGCTTCGGCGGCGGCGAAGGCGAGGGCGGTGTAGAAATGCGTCTCCTGCGGGTTGGAGAGGATCGCATCGCCGGCGCGGCCCTTCCACCCGGCGGCTTCCAGGGCGAACATCTCGTCCAGCAGCGCCTGGAGCGCCGGTCCGCCGGTGACGATCGCGAAGTCGAGGGGGCCGTTCAGAACGTGCCGCCGGCACGACTTCCACACCTTGCGAACCGTGCTGCCGGTCCGCGCCAGATAGGTTTCGAACGGGTCGCGGCAGTCGACGAGGGGCGAGAGGGCGAAGAATTCGACGAGGGTGCGGTGACGGCCCTGCCAGCCCGCGGCGGCGGCGAGCAGAGGCGAGTCCCCGGTCAGCCAGTCGATGCGCACCTGCGGCGCGCCTGTGGCCAGCAGGCGCTCCGGCAGCGCGTCCAGCTCGGCCGCGCGCGCCTCCCCCTCGACGTCGAAATAGCAGGTTTGAAGGTTGGTGGGGCTGGCGAGCAGCGGGAAGCGCAGCGGCCCGCGCCTTTCCACCCGCCGCTCCATGCGCAGCCGCGTGTCGCCGGCCCGCACGTCGACCGGGCGGCCGCTGCCATAGGCCTCCGCCCAGCAGCGCGCCCAGGCCTCGGACAGGTGAAAGGGCTGCGTCTTTCCCGGCCGGGACGCCGCGACGGGCGGGGAGCGGAGGGCGGTGGCGACGGTCATCCGGCCTTCCGGATCACTTCGTGGAACGTCCCGGCCTCGACCGCGCGTCCGTCCGCCATGCGGATGATCCGGTCGCAGAAGGCGAGGGTGGACGTCCGGTGGGCGACGAGGATGATGGTGAGGCTGCGGTCGAGCCGGGCGATCGCGTCCATCACTGCCGCCTCGGTCTCGCCGTCCAGCGCGCTGGTCGCCTCGTCGAAGAAGATCACGCTCGCCTGCTTGTAGAGCGCGCGGGCGATGCCGAGCCGCTGGCGCTGCCCGCCCGAAAGCCGCGTGCCGCGCTCGCCGACCACCGTCTCGTAGCCCCGCGGCAGCGCGGCGATGAACTGCGCGATGTCCGCCGCCTCGGTCGCCGCCTGCACCCGCGCGTCGTCTATCTCCGCCGGGTCCACCCCGAAGGCGATATTCTCGCGGATCGTGGCGTCGGCGAGGAACAGGTCCTGCGGCACGTGGGCGATGCCGGCCTGCCACTGGGCGGCGTTGCCGGCGTCGAGGCGGCAGCCGTCTATTTCGATCGTGCCTTCGGTCGGCTCGAGCAGGCCCATGAGGAGGTCCATCGTCGTGCTCTTGCCGCCGCCCGAGCGGCCCACCAGACCGACCTTGGCGCCCTTGGGAATGACGAAGTCGAGCCCGTGCACCGCCGGCCGGTCGGCATTGGCGTAGCTGTAGCCGACGTTGCGGAGGCGGATCTCGCGGGCGAAGCCGGCGAGCGGGACCGACTGGGCGGGGAGCGGCCGCGGCTCCTCGAGCACGGACAGAATATCCTCGGCGAGGCTGTAATTGCCGGCCATGCTCGCCCAGCTCTTGTAGAGCGTCTGCATCAAGGGGAGCAGCCGCTGCGCCCCGAGCGCGAGGATGCCCAGCACCGGCAGCACGGTGCCGAGATCGCCGCTCCTCAGCAGGGCGAAGCAGGCGATGAGAGCGATCAGCGCCATCCCCACCGCCTCGATCACCATGCGCGGCGCGCCGCTGATGAAGCTGGTCGTCGCCTCCGCCATCTGGATGTCGCGGTCGATGGCGCGGAAGCGGCCGACGAAGGCGGGCTGGGCGCGGTCGATGACGATGTCCCGTATCCCGCCCAGCGCCTCCTGGATCGACTGGACGCGGCGGGCGTGAAAGGCGGAGAGGAGCCGCGAATTGCGCCGCAGCCGCGGCCGGGTGATGCGCGAGGCGAGGAGGTAGATCGCCGCGAAGCCGGAGGCGGACAGCATCGTCGTCGCCGCATCGACTGCGAGCAGGGCCGCGACGATGAACACCGCGCCGATCAGCGCGCCGATCGACAGCATGGCCGGAAGCAGCATCTGGTGGGCGATCGCCTGGACCTTCTTGATCGAGGCGACGGTTTCGCTGCTGTTGTGGAGGGCGTGAACTTCGTAGGGACGGCCGAGCACGCGCTCGAAATAGGCGATGCCGAGGTCGCTGCCGACGAGATAGGCGAAGCGGTTGCTGTACCAGTTGAGCAGCACCCGCACCGCGCCCGAGAGCAGCGCCAGCGCCGCGAACAGCAGGGTCGCCGCGATCAGGATCTCGTCGAGGCCGCGGAGGCCGAGGCCGGCGAGGAACTCCCGCGCGGCGGGATATTCGAGGATGCGGTCGGGATCGGCGAGGAGCGCGAGGAAGGGAAGCACGGCGCCCAGCGTGAACACGTCGAACAAAGCGGCGGCGACCATCAAGGCGGCGACCTGGAAGAATTCGCGCCGGCGGCCGGCGTCGAGCTGACGCCAGATGCGCGCCGGCAGTCGTCGGGGCCGTTCGGGACGGGACACGCGTTCCTCCTCGCGCCGCTCGGGGCTGGTTTGCGATCCACAACACGAATGCGCCGCCAGTTCCAGCCTCGCGGCGGCAAAACGCCCTCAAATCAGCCATTTCGGCCATTTCTGTACCAGCCCGGGACAGCTGCGCCGCGGGCGGTGAAGCGCGGTTGATCCGGCGCGGGCGCGGGTGCACCAGCGCGCCATGGCGGAGTCTGTCATCCTCCTCATCCTGGCGGGGCTCGCCGCGGTCTATGCCGGCTATCCGCTGCTGGTGCTCGCCCTCGCCGCGCTGCGGCGGCGCCCGGCGGCGAAGCTGGGGCCGGCGCCCCGCTCCGTCTCGATCCTCATCTGCGCGCACAACGAGGCGGCCGCGATCGGCGCCAAGCTCCACTCGGTCTTCGCGGCCGTGACGGGGCGGCGCGAGAGGATCGAGATCATCGTCTGCGACGACGGCTCGTCGGACGGCACCGCGGCGGCGGTCGGCGCCGCGGCCGGGGCGAGCCCGGTGCCGCTGCGGCTGATGCGGCTGCCGCGCGGCGGCAAGGCGGCGGCCCTCTCCCGCGCCATGCCGCTGGCGGCGGGCGAGATCCTCGTCTTCAGCGA
>JBKBVA010000200.1:0-5087 GCA_046289665.1 Allosphingosinicella sp. | reverse complement strand
GCGATGCTCCTCCTCGGTCCGCCGGACCTCCTCGATCATCGAGGGCAGAGCGTAGACCCCGCCGAACGGGTCGGCCATGATGTAGCCGTCGAACGGCGTCACCTGCAGGCAGGTGAGATGGCCGCCGAACAACCGCACCGCGTCGAGCGCCGCCTGCAGCCGCGCCTCGAAGCCTGCATCCGGATTGGCGTAAAGAAGGACGGACTTCATGATCGTGTCTCCCCGGCGGGGACGGCGCCCCCTGTCCTCCGAGCGCTAGGCGGGCCGGAGGAAGGGGTAACTACGGATATATCCGGAGGGGCAGGGGCCTAGGCTTCGGCCTGTTCGGGGGCGGGGTCTTCGCCTTCCAGCCCGGCCGCGAAGGCGATGCGGAGCGCCTCCGAGAGGCTCGACACGTCGAGCTTGGCCATCAGATTCGCCCGGTGGATCTCGACGGTGCGCGGGCTGATGCCGAGATCGTAGGCGATGGTCTTGTTGGGATGGCCGCGCACCAGGCCCTTCAGAACGTCCCTCTCGCGTCCGGTAAGGGCGTCGAGCCGCACCTTCGCCTCTTCCGCGCGGGCGTGGCGGCGGCCCGCCTGCTCGATCCGGGCGAAGCCTTCCTCGATCGCGTTGAACAGGATCGTCTTGTCGAACGGCTTCTCGATGAAGTCGACCGCGCCTTCCTTCATCGCCTGAACGGCGATGGTGATGTCGCCGTGGCCGGTGAGCACGATCACCGGCATCAGCACGCCGCGCTCCTTCAGCGCCTTCTGGACCTCGAGGCCGTCCATTTCCGGCATGCGCACGTCGAGGAGGATGCAGCCCGGCACCGCCTCCTTCGCCACGGCGAGGAATTCGACGCCGGAGGCGTAGGTCTTCACCAGATAGCCCGAGGTGCGCAGCAGAAAGCTGGCGGAGCGGCGGACCGCCTCGTCGTCGTCCACCAGGTGAATGGTCCGTCCCGTATCCGACATGTGTTGCCTGCCCCTCCTCAAGGTGTGCACCGCTTGCCGCGCTCCCCTCTAGGAAATCCGGCGCGCGAGGGCCACCCCCGGGGCGTTCAGGCGATGATCGGGCGCTGTCGCTCCGGCTTTGCGCCGAGCCATTCCCAGGCGCGCGCTTCCTCGTCGCCCTCGAAGTGGCGGATCTCCGCCTTCATCAGCGGATCGAGGAAGCCGACCGAGGCGCGCAGCCAGCCGGGGCCGCCGACGATCGCGTACCGCTCGAGCCGTTCGAGCATCCCGCGCTTCATCGTGAAATAGCCGCGGTCGAAGAAGGCGCGCAGCTCCGCGCCGCCGATCCGCTTCACCCGGCCGAGGAGGCGCAGGGGACGCCCGGCGGCCAGCGCCGCGTTGAAGTGTTTGGAGAGCGCCTCGACCTCGGCGGCGGTGAGCTTTCCGTCGATTTCGAAGCCGAGCACGTCGTCGCGGTCGGTCTCGATGATCGAGACGGCGGGCCCGTGCGGCAGCGGCCGCTTCCCCTCCACCCAGGCCAGCGCCTGGTCGCGCTCGGACCGTTCGAACGTCTCGTAGCTGATGCCGGGCAGGATCGCGCTCTCGACCTTGGTCGCCCATCGGATCCACGGCTGGTCGCTCACCACCGCGACCCGCCCGAAGCGGTCGAGCCGCTTCAGCATCGCCGCCCCGCGCGGGGACCAGTCGGCGAAGCCTTCGAGCTCTAAGCCGTTGAAGTCGACCACCTCGGCGAAGATGTGCGTCTTGTCGCGCGCGCCGAGCGACTGTTCGATCAGCCGGGTGAACGTCTCGATATCCTGGCGCGAAAGCTTCCCGCTGAACGTAGCCGCGAGCACGCCCGCCTCGGTTTCCAGCATCTCGATCATCGGTCCCTCCATCTCTGGGTCATGGCGCCGATGTAGGAACCCTGCCGGCCGGCGCGATACGGGACCTTACCTATGCCCGGCCGTCTCCGGCGCCCGCATCAAGCGCGCGAAGGAGAAAGCCCATGACCCGCATCGCCATCGTCGACGGCCACCCCGATGCCGACCGCGCCCGTTACGTCCATGCGCTGGCGGACAGCTATGCGGCGGGCGCCGCCTCCGCGGGCCACGAGGTCCGCCGGATCGATGTGGCCCGGCTCGATTTCCCGCTGCTCCGCTCGCAGCGTGCCTGGATGGAGGAGAAGCCGGTTCCCGACATCGCGGAGGCGCAGGAGACGCTGCGCTGGGCCGGGCACGTCGTCCTCCTCTACCCGCTCTGGCTCGGCGACGTGCCGGCCCTGCTCAAGGGGTTCCTCGAACAGACGGCGCGGCCGGACTTCGCCTTCCGCTATCGCGACGGCGGCTTTCCGGAGAAGCTCCTGAAGGGCCGCTCGGTCCGCGTGATCGTGACGATGGGCATGCCCGCGCCTTTCTACGCCCTCGTCTACCGCGCCCACAGCCTGAAGAGCCTGGAGCGCGACATCCTGCGGTTCACCGGCTTCGGGCCGGTGCGCCATTCGATCGTCGGCAGCGTCGGCGGAAGCGCGGCGCATCGCGAAAAGTGGCTGGAGCGGGTCCGCGCCCTCGGCGCACGCGCCGCCTGAACCGCGGACGGACTCGGCTTTAGGGGCAAATACGGATGGGCGGGATATCCGCCCGCCGGCATCAGGAACGAAGCGGCAGACCACCGCATAGCCTCGCAAGGAGACCATCGATGCCCGACCAGAAGGCCCAGTTGCTGTTGAGCGAATGGAGCGCCGAGCTCACCACGCGCGCGGGCGTCCGCCTCAAGGTTCGGCCGGCGGCGCCCGAGGACGAGTCGCGCCTCGCCGATTTCTTCGCCCGCGTCTCGCCGGACGACATACGCTTTCGCTTCCTGTCGGCGGTGCAGAAGCCGGGCCACGATCTTCTCGCCCCGCTGGTCCAGCTCGATCACACCACGACCGAGAACTTCCTCGCCTTCGCCGAGGACGGCGAGACGCTGCTGGCGACCGCCACGCTCGCCGCCGATCCGTCGCTGGAGCGGGCGGAGGTGGCGATCACGGTCCGCTCCGACCACAAGCATCGCGGCCTCGGCTGGACCCTGCTCGACCATGTCGCGCGCAATGCCGAGGCCCGCGGCATCGAGACGATCGAATCCATCGAATCGCGGGACAATCGCGAGGCGATCGCGCTCGAACGGGAGATGGGCTTCACCGCCACGTCCTATCCGGGCGACAGCACCCTCGTTCTCCTCCGCAAGCGGCTCCGCTAGGGGCGTTCCGGCGCGGCGGTGTGCGGGATGCGGATCCCTCACACCGCCGGCGCTACGATTCGGCTTGGCCGAATGGGTCGCCGCCGCCTGAGCCGCGTCTTCACGCCGCCCGCTGGGGCCCGGCACCGCCGTCGCGGATGAGGCGCGAGACCCAGCCCTTCAGGACTCCGTCGGCGACCGGCTTGGCAAGAGCGATGGCATAGCCCGCGCCCGAGGCTCGCTTGCGCCAGGGATCGGTGAGGTGGCCGCTGACCAGGATCGCGGCTCCGGACCAGCCGGCCTCGCGCAGCTCCTCGAGCAGCGTCACCGCATCGCCGTTGGGCAGGACGAGATCGGCCACGAGGCACGACGCCTTCAGCGCCTCTGCGTCATGGCTGAGGCCCGCGCCCGATGCGTAGGAACGCACGTCGTAGCCGTCCGAGCTCAGCAGCAGCTGAGTCGCGCGGCGCACGGCGGGGTCGTCCTCGACGAGCAGCACGCGGGGGCGCGCCGCCCCGTGGGTGGGAGATAGCATCGAATCGTACTCCGGGACGTGAACGTCCTTCATCGCCTGCTGTGCAGCGCGCGCGATCCGGCGTCTCTATGTACTATCCCTAGGGTAGGGCTTCGGGCCGCAGCAGGGTGAACTGGAATTCGGTGCCGCCGCCTTCGGGCGAATGGGCCCTGATCCTCCCGCCATGCGCTTCGACGATGGTGCGGCAGATCGACAGGCCGAGGCCCATGCCGCTACTCTTGGTGCTGGCGAAGGCCTCGAACAGGCGGTCGGCCATTTCCGGCGCGATGCCGGGTCCGGTGTCGGCGACGGTGACCTGGACGGTGGCGGGATCGAGCAACGCGGTCGAGACCGACAGCCTGCGGACGGGGCACCCCTCCATCGCCTCCACCGCATTCCTCATGAGGTTCATCAGGACCTGCTGGATCTGCACCCGGTCGACCAGCACCGGCGTCGCATCCTCGCCATAGTGGAACTGGACGACGATGCCCTTTTCGCGGCTCCCGACGAGCGCGAGCGCGCCCGCCTCGTTGATCAGGTCTGGAAGCTTCTCCACGGTCTTGGCGACCTCGCCGCGCGCCACGAAATCGCGTAGCCGGCGCACGATCGCGCCGGCGCGCAGCGACTGGGCGGACATGTCGGCCATGATCTCGCGCATCAGCTCCGCATCCACCTCCCGCCCGCTCTCCAGCATCGTGCCGGCGGCCTCGGCATAATTCGCGATCGCGGTCAGCGGCTGGTTGAGCTCGTGGGCGAGGGTGGAGGCCATCGTGCCCATCGCGCTCAGCCGCGAGACGTGGATGAGCTCGGACTTCAGCTCCTCGAGGCGCGCCTCGAAATTCTGGCGCTCGGTCAGATCCTGGACGAAGCCGGTGAAGAGGCGCTGGTCGTCGCTGAGCGCCTCGCCGACCGACAGCTTCATCGGGAAGGTGCTGCCGTCGGCGCGCAGGCCGGTCACGATGCGGCCGAGGCCGATGATCCGCCGCTCCCCGGTGTCGAGATAGCGCTCTATGTAGGCATCGTGCCGCTCGCGGTCGGGAGACGGCATCAGCATGCTGACGTTGCGGCCGAGCACGTCGCCTTCGGCATAGCCGAACAGCCGCTCGGCGGCCGCGCTGAACGAGATCATGATGCCGTGCTCGTCGATCACGATCATCGCCTCGGGCACCGTGGCGAGGATCGACTGCAGGTGCCGCTCCCGCTTCTCCAGCGCCCGCTCGGCGGCCCGCCGGTCGGTGACGTCGCGCACCGCCTTGGCGAAGCCGCGGAGGCTCCCTTCCGGTCCGAGGAGCGGCGTGATCGTCACGTCGGCGAGGAATTCCGATTCGTCCTTGCGGGTCTGCCAGATCTCCTCGGTGAAGCGCCCGTCCCGCAGGGCGCGGTCGAGGTCGGCCTCGGGCCGGCGGCTCTCCGCCTCGTGG
>JBKBVA010000001.1:28798-44243 GCA_046289665.1 Allosphingosinicella sp. | reverse complement strand
CTTCGATCCGCAGGAGGGGATTGTCGAGCTGGAGCGGCACCTGGCGCGGATGAAGGCGAGCGCCGAAGCCCTCGGCTTCGCCTTCGATCGCCACGATGCGCGCAACGAGCTGCAGGCGGCGACCTTCTTCCTGAAGCGGGCGAGCCGGCTGCGGCTGCTCCTGTCGCCCAGCGGCGCGATGGCGATCGAGACGCGGCCGCTCCCCGAACCGCCCGCCTCCGCCAGGGTCGCGCTGGCGCCGCTGCCGGTCGACCGCGACGATTTCCGCCTCCGCCACAAGACCAGCGACCGGGGCTTCTACGACGCCGCGCGCGAAGCCTCGGGCGCGGACGAGGTGGTGTTCGTCGATCCGGAAGGGTTCGTCACCGAAGGCAGCTTCACCAACGTCTTCGTCAAGCGCGGCGGGCTGCTGCTGACGCCGCCGCTGGCGCGGGGGCTGCTGCCCGGCGTGCTGCGCGCGCGGCTGATCGAGGAGGGCCGCGCGGTTGAAAGGGACCTCACCCAAGCCGATATGAAAGAAGGATTTTTTATCGGCAACGCCGTCAGGGGGCTGATCGCGGCGCAGCTCATCGGAGACGGACCATGAAGATATCGCGGCGACATGCTTTGGGGGCCGGCGGGGCGGGCCTGTTCGGCGGGCTGGCCCTGCTGTGGACCGGGCGCCGCGGCGAGGCGGCGCCGGCCGACGCCTTCGAGGTGCGGATGAGCGAGGAGGCCTGGAAGAAGAAGCTGGGCCCGGAACGCTACCGCGTGCTGCGCCGGCAGGGCACCGAACGCGCCGGCTCCAGTCCGCTCAACACGGAGAAGCGCAAGGGCACCTACCATTGCGCCGGCTGCGACCTGCCGCTTTTCTCCTCGGCCGCGAAATATGAAAGCGGCACCGGCTGGCCGAGCTTCTGGCAGCCGCTGAACGGCGCCGTCGGCACCCGGCGCGATGACACCTTGTTCATGCGCCGCACCGAGGTCCATTGCCGCCGCTGCGGCGGCCATCTCGGCCACGTCTTCGACGACGGCCCGCAGCCGACCGGCAAGCGCTACTGCATGAACGGCGCCGCGATGACCTTCCGCCCGGCCTAGGCGAAGATCCTCCCCCGGACGGTGGAATTTCTTGGGCTGCGGCCCCTTGCAGCAGACTCGTCACCCCGGACTTGATCCGGGGTCCATCTTCCTTCGCGGACGCTGTGCAGGAAGAAGGTGGATGCCGGATCAAGTCCGGCATGACGGGCTGGATTCGATTGCGCTCGAGCAGTCGCTCTACGCCGCGATCGGGAATCTCAGCAGGCGGTTCTCGACGGGGATCAGCGCCTCGGCCCGGCCGCCGACGGCGCGGACGATTTCGGGGTGGGCGGCGTCGAGCCCGCCGGTCAGCGACCCGAAGGCGGGGAGGATCAGCTTGCGCGCGGTCGCGACGAAGCAGCGGCGCGAGACGTTGCGGCCGCGGTGCTGGACGCGCAGTTTCGGGTGGAAGTGGCCGGACAGCTCGGGACGCGTCTCGGCCGGGTCGGCCTCGTGGCGCAGCAGCAGGCCGTCCACCTCCGCTTCGGCCATCACCGCCCCGCCGCACGGATCGGCGAGAGCGGGATCGTGGTTGCCGGTGATCCAGGTCCAGCGCGTCGCCCCGGTGAGCGCGGTCAGCATGTCGCGGGCGCGGGCGGGCAGCCGCTCGCAGCCGTCGCGGTCGTGAAAGCTGTCGCCGAGGCACCAGATCTCGCCCGCGCCCGTCGCCGCCGACAGAGCGGTGAGATCGGCGAGCGTCGCGACCGAATCCCAGGGCGGCAGCATCTGCCCGAGGCGGGCGAACCAGCTCGCTTTCTCGAGGTGGAGGTCGGCGACGATCAGCGCGCCGCGCGCGGGCCAGAACAGGGCCCCCTGCGGCAGCGCCATCAGATCGTGGCCACAGAACGAAAAGCGAACCATGAAGCGGCTATGACCCGGCGCCGAAAAAGATTCAAGCCGCGCCATTGAACCGTCCGGCGATACGCGCGCACCTATCCCCCGAACGCCGCGACGGGCGTGCGGGGGGGGGGGCGATGGCGACACGGCGGGAGAAGGAGGCGGCGCTCGATGCATGGCTGGTCGCGTCCGCCCGCTTGGGCGACCGCGCAGCCTTTGCGGACCTCGTCCGGCGCTGGGATCCAAGGCTGCGCGCCCATGCCTGGCGCCTGCTCGGCGACGCGGAGGCTGCGCGCGACGCGGTGCAGGAGGGCTGGGCCGAGATCGTGCGGGGGCTGGGGCGGCTGGAGGACGAGCGCGCCTTCGCCGCCTGGGCCTACCGGATCGTCACCCGGCGCTGCGCCCGGACGATCGGGGGCCTGCGGCGGCGGCGCGAGCTCGCCGCGGCGCTCGCCGCCGAGCCGCTGCCGGAGCCCGAAGCGCCGGGCGATGGGGGCGATGCCGGGCGGCTGCGCGCGGCGGTGCGGGCGCTGCCCCCCGGCCAGAGGGCGGCGGTGGCGCTCCACCATTTCGAGGAATTGAGCGTCGCCGAGACGGCGGTCGCTCTCGACGTTCCGGCGGGCACGGTGAAGACCCGCCTGATGCATGCCCGGCGCAAGCTTCGCGCCGCGCTGGAAGGAGACGGATGATGCGGGACGTGGATGCGATGATCGACGAGGCGCTCGGCCGCGAGGAGAGCGAGCTTCTGCGGCGGATCGGCGGCGAGCCCAATATCGTCGAGCGGGCGCTCGGCCTGTTCGGCGCCGGCACCGGCTGGATGGTGGCGCTGATGATGGCGATGCAACTCGCCCTGTTCGCCGCCGGGATCTGGGCGGCCTGGCACTTCTTCGAGGCCGGCGACGCGGTGACGCAGTTGCGCTGGGGCCTGCCGGCCGCGGTGCTGCTGCTGATGGCGCTGATCGTCAAGACGGCGGTCGCCCCGGCCGTCTACCACAACCGGATGATGCTGGAGCTGAAGCGGATCGAGCTGCAGCTCGCGCGGCGCGGCTGACGTCCGGGAACGCCGCCGCTTGCGCGATCAGCGGGCGGCGGCGGCCTGCGTCTCGGCGGCGGGCGCCTTGCTCTCGAGGTGGCGCTCGAGGAATTCCGGATGGGTCGCGGCGAACAGGATCGCCCCGGCGAGGAAGCCCTGCGCCCCGAGGAGGAATGGATTGTCGAGCTTCTTCAGCCACTTCATGGCGGTCGCCTGGTTCCCGTAAAATTGCGTGGTCGCCCGTGCTTCCGCCCCCGCGTCAGCCCCCGTGCGGGCGGCCTGTTAGGGGAGCGGACGGGCGGTTGTCACGTCCTGATTTGGGTCTTGGACCGCCGCTTGTGAAGGAGCGGTGAATCAGTCCTCGCGGTCGGACTGGTCGGAGATTCTTTCCGACGGCAGGATGCGCTCGAAAAGCTTGAGCAATGTCAGCAGGATCATCGCCAGCCCGGCACCGACCAGGACGAGGAGATACTGGCCCGCGCCGCAGGCGATGCCGATGGCGGCGGCGATCCAGATGTTGGCGGCGGTGGTCATGTTGCGGACCGATCCGCCCCGCACGAAGATCAGGCCCGCCGCGATGAAGCCGATCGCCTGGCTCAGCCCCTGCACCGCGCGCAGCGGATCGGGCGCGCCGTCGGACCGGTCGAGCTGGTCGAACAGCATCAGCGAGGAGACCATGATCATCGCCGAGGAGAGGGCGACCAGCGCATGGGTGCGGATGCCGGCGTCGTGACCGTGTATCTCCCGGTCCAGCCCGAGCAGCAGGCCGATGAACGAGGCGAGGCCGAGGCGAAGGGCGAGATCGCCGAAACCGTAGACATCGAGGGCGTCGACTTCGAACATCGCGCTTCTGTGACACGCCGCCGAATCGCCGTCCAGCGCGATCCGCGGGGGCCTCGGCAGCGCCCCTTACTCCCTCTCCCCCATGGGGAGAGGGTGCTCTGCGTCCCTCGGCTTGGCTGTCTGGACAGGCTAGGAGGAACCCGCCCCCTGCCGCAGGTTCGCGTCGACGGCGGCGGCGAGTTCGGCGACGGTGAAGGGCTTGCGCAGCAGCTGGACGTCCGGGCCGAGCGCCGCCTCGAGCTGGCCGCTCTCGGCATAGCCGGTGACGAAGACGATCGGCAGGTCGGGATGGATGCGGCGCGCGGCGCGGGCGGCGTCGGCGCCGTGCATGCCGGGCATCGCATAGTCGATCAGCGCCAGGTCCGGCCGCCAGCCGCCGGCGAGGCGGGCGAGGCCTTCCTCCCCGGACGCGGCGGCGACGACCTGGTGGCCGAGGCTTTCGAGCGATTCGGCGAGGAAGGAGCGCACGTCCGGATCGTCGTCGATGACGAGCACCTGCGCCGGCGCGAGCTGCGGCCCGCACGCCGCCCCCGCCTCCGGCGCCGCGCCCGGATCGGCCGCCGCCGGCCCTTCGGCGGCGGGCAGGAGGATGTGGACCGACGTGCCTTCGCCCGGCGCGCTGTCGATGGTGAGCGTGCCGCCCGATTGCTGGGCGATGCCGTAGACCTGGGCGAGGCCGAGGCCGGTGCCCTTGCCGAGCGGCTTGGTCGAATAGAAAGGCTCGGTGGCGCGGGCGAGCACCGCGGGCGTCATCCCCTCGCCGGTGTCGGCGACGGTGATCCGCACGAAGGTGCCGGCCGGGCGGTCGGGCGCTTCGCCGAGCCGCTCGCGCGCCGTCGAGATGGTGAGGGTGCCGCCGCCCGGCATCGCGTCGCGCGCGTTGATGGCGAGGTTGAGGATCGCGTTTTCGAGCTGGTTGGCGTCGCACAGGCCATGGCCCGCTTCCGGGTCCAGCTTCGTCTCGATCCGGATGCCGCCGCCGATGCTGTGGCGGAGCAGGCGCTGCATCGCCTCGATCACCTGGTTGACCGCGACCGGCGCCATGCTGATCCGCTGGATGCGCGAGAAAGCGAGCAATTGCCCGGTGAGCTTGGCGCCGCGGCGGGTCGATTCGAGCGCGGTCTCGGCGATGCGCTTCAGCCGCGCATCCTCGACGCGGCTGGCGATCAGCTCCAGCCCGCCCATGATCGGCGTCAGCAGGTTGTTGAAATCGTGGGCGATGCCGCCGGTCAGCTGGCCGACCGCCTCCATCTTCTGCGCCTGGCGCAGCGCCTCTTCGGCCTTCAGCCGCTCGCCGACCTCGGCCTGCAGCCGGTCGAGCGCGGCGGAGAGGTCGCCGGTGCGCTCGGCGACGCGGCGCTCCAGCGTCTCGTTGATCTCGCGCAGCGCCCGTTCGCCTTCCTTGAGCGCGGTGATGTCGTGGGCGACGCCGATGAAGCCGACATGCTCGCCGTTCGGGCCCCAGCGCGGCTGCGACACCGAGCGGATCCAGCGCCAGCCGTCGCCGCTGCGGTAGCGGCCGACCAGCTCGAACGTCTCGAGCGATTTCTCGCCCGCGATCGATTCCTGGAGGATGCGCGGCGCGTCGTCGGGGTGGATGACGGTGCGCCAGTCGAAGTCGATCGCCTCCTCGTAGCTGATGCCGAGAAACTCGACATAAGCGCGGTTGACGAAGCTGCGCTTGCGGTCGAGCCGGGTCACCCACATCGGCACCGGCGCCGAATCGGCGATCAGCCGGAAGCGCTCCTCGCTCTCGCGCAGCCGCTCTTCGGCGAGGTGGCGCTCGGTGACGTCGTAGCCCTCGGCGAAGATGCCGCCGACCGAGCCGTCCGCCTCGCGGATCGGCGCGAACACGAAGTCGACCAGCCTCTCCTCGGCGGGCGCGCCGGGCGCGCGCTGGAGCTGGATGCGCATCGACCGGCCGGTGAACGGCTCGCCGCTTCGATAGACGCCGTCGAGAAGCTCGAAGAAGCCCTGGCCCGCCACTTCGGGCAGCGCCTCGCGCACCGGCTTGCCGACCAGGTCGCGGTGGCCGACCAGCTGCAGGTAGGAGGCGTTCATCATCTCGAAGACGTGTTCGGGCCCTCGCAGCACCGCCATGAAGCCCGGCGCGCGGTCGAACAGCCGGCGCAGCCGCTCCGCCTCGTCCACCCGCCTCTGCTCGGCGAGCACCGTGTCGGTGGTCTCCACGCAGGCGCAGAACATGCCCTCGACCGCACCGTCGTCGCCGCGCAGCGGGCTGTAGGAGAAGGTGAACCAGGTCTGCTCCTCATAGCCCTTGCGGGTCATGGTGAGCGGCAGATTCTCCCAGAAGGTCGCCTCCCCGGCGAGGGCGCGGCGGACCAGCGGTTCGATATCCTGCCAGATGTCCGCCCAGATGTCCTCGAAGGCGTGGCCGAGCGCGGCGGGATGCTTGGCGCCGAGGATGTCGGCATAGGCGTCGTTGTAGAGGAAGCGCAGCTCCGGGCCCCAGGCGAGGAACATCGGAAACTTGGCCGCGGTGACGATGCCGACGGCGGTCTTGAGCGACTGCGGCCAGTGCTCCGGCGGTCCCAGCGGGTGGGCGGCCCAGTCGTACGCCCGCATCCGCGCCGCCATTTCCCCCTCGGCGGAGAGGAAGGAGAGGGCGCGGGCGCTGTCGGCGGGCGGCGAGGACATCAACGAATCATCACTTCACGACGCGGCCCCCGCCGGCGGGACGAACCGTAGCGGGGCGGGGAATGGGCGCAAGTCCCTAGCGGCCCGCCGCCTTCTCCACCGCGCGCATGACCCTCAGCAGGTTGCCGCCCATGATCTTGGCGATGTCGGCGTCGGAAAAGCCCTCCTGGCGAAGGCGGGCGGTGATCTTCGGCAAGGCGGCGATATCCTCCATGCCGAGCACACCGCCGCCCCCGTCCCAGTCGGCGCCGAGGCCGACATGGTCGACCCCCATCACGGCGATGGAATGCAGCATGCTCTTCATGAACATATCGAACGTCGCCGTCGTAAACGGCCGCTTCGCATCCAGCGCGGCCTTGTCGGCGACGAGGCGGCGGCGCTCGGCGGGGGAGAGGGTCTCCCACTTCTCCTGCCGCGCCTGGACCGCGCTGCGCTCGTCGCTGCTGTCGTAGGGGACGAGGAAGACGCTGTTGATGAACATCACGCCGCCCGCCTTGGCGAGCCTGCGCATCCGCTCGTCGTCGATGTTGCGCTTGTGGTCGAAGATCGCCTTGGGACCCGAATGGGAGAGGACGATCGGCGCCTTCGACAGAGCCAGCATCTGATCGAAGGCCGCGTCGGAGCTGTGGCTCGCATCGACGATCATGCCGAGGCGGTTCATTTCCCTCACCCACTCGCGGCCGAGCGGGCTGAGGCCGTTCCAGCGCGGCTCGTCGGTGGTCGAATCGCCGAACTGGTTGTTCCGTGAGTGGACCGGCCCCGCCATCCGCACGCCGAGCCGGTGGTAGAGCGGGAGCAGGGAGAGGTCGTTGCCGAGCGGATAGCTGTTCTCGATCGACTGGAAGACGATGCGCTTGCCCGCCTTGTGGAGCCGCTCGGCGTCGTCGGCGGTGGTGGCGAAGGCGAGCTTGTCCGGATTGGCGGCGACCACGCGCTGGATGGCGATCGCCCGCATCAGCGCGTCGTTGCGCGCCTTGGCCATCGCCTCGGCGTCGAGGCCGCCCTGGCGGGTGTAGATGACGAAGAAGCCGCCATCGAGCCCGCCCGCCTCCATCCGCGGAATGTCGACCTGGCTGTTGTCGAAGGCATAGTCGTTCCACCGGGTGAAATCCCACCCCTCCCGCTCGAACAGCATCGGCGTGTCGAGATGGGTGTCGAGCACCAGCATCTGCTCGTGGAGCAGGCGGTCGGCGGGGTCGACGACGTCGTGGGCCGCGGCGGGCGCGGCGGCGAGCAGGGCGAGAGCGAGGATCGGAAGGCGCATGCGAAATTCTCCTGAGGAACCAAGCATGGAAGGCGGCGCGGCGGCTGGCAAGCGTCAGCCGGCGCCCCGCCCCCCGGCGAGGGAGAGCAGGTGGCGGACGATCATATCGGCGGCGTCGGCGGCGGAGACGGCGCCGGTGTCGATGCGGATTTCGGGCGCCTCCGGCGGCTCGTAGGCGGAGCCGATGCCGGTGAAGTTCGGGATCTTTCCGGCCCGCGCCTTGGCGTAGAGGCCCTTTGCGTCGCGCCGCTCCGCCTCGGCGAGGCTGACGTCGACGAAGATCTCGACGAAGCGCTCGCCAACCATCTCGCGCACCATCCGCCGCTCGGCGCGGAAGGGGGAGATGAAGGCGGCGAGGACGATCAGCCCGGCGTCGAGCATCAGCTTCGCCGTTTCGCCGACCCGGCGGATATTCTCGGCGCGATCGGCGTCGGAGAAGCCGAGATCGCGGGTGAGGCCGAGGCGGACATTGTCGCCGTCGAGGAGGAAGGTGTGGCGGCCGAGCGCATGGAGCTTCGTCTCGACGAGGTTGGCGATGGTCGACTTGCCCGCGCCGGAGAGGCCGGTGAACCAGAGCAGCCGCGGCTGCTGCCCCTTCAGCGCCGCCCGCGCCTCGGGCGTCACGCTGAGCGCCTGCGGCTGGACGTTGTGCGCGCGGCGCAGCGCGAAGTGGATGAGGCCGGCGCCCACCGTCTCGTTGGTGATCCGGTCGATGAGGATGAACCCGCCGAGTTCGCGGCTCTCCTCATAGGGCGCGAAGACGAGCGGCGCGTCGGTCCACAGATCGCACAGGCCGATGCCGTTGGCGGCGAGGGTGCGGGCGGGGACCGGCTCCAGCGTCTCCATGTCGATTTCGTGCTTGGGCGGCTGCAGCGTGGCGAGCGCCGTCTGGCCGGCGAGCTTCAGCGCATATTGGCGGCCGGGCAGCAGGTCCTCGTCCCCCAGCCAGACGATCGTCGCCTCGAACTGGTCGGCGACTTCGGGCATCGGTCGGGAGGCGATCACATCGCCGCGCGCGCAGTCGACGGGGGCGGCAAAAGCGAGCGTGACGGAGAGGCCGGCGCAGGCTTCGTCGAGGCTCTCGCCGCCGAGCAGGATCCGCTCGACGGTCGCCGGGGCGCGGCCGGGCATGACGCGCACGGCGTCGCCGCGCCGGACGGTGCCGGAGGCGATCAGGCCGGAGACGCCGCGAAAGCCGTCTTCCGCCCGGCTGACGCTCTGCACCGGCATGCGCAGGGCGAGGCCGGCGCCGACGTCCTCCTCCGGCGCCACCGCCTCGAGCCAGTCGAGCAGGGTCGGGCCGTCATACCAGTCCAGCGCGGGGGCGGGGGCGGCGACGTTGTCGCCGGTCAGCGCCGAGACCGGAATGGCGCGGAAGCTGCGGTCGACGCCGCGGAAGGCGTCGCAAATGGCGTCGAACCGGGCACGGTCGTAGCCGACGCGGTCCATCTTGTTGACGACCAGCGCGATGCGCCGGACGCCGAGGCGGCGGGCGAGGAAAGCGTGGCGCCGCGTCTGGGCGAGCACCCCCTTGCGGGCGTCGACGAGGACGAGCGCGGCGTCGGCAGTCGAGGCGCCGGTGACGAAATTGCGCGTATATTGCTCGTGGCCCGGCGCGTCGGCGACGATGAACTTGCGCTTTTCGGTGGCGAAGAAGCGGTAGGCGACGTCGATGGTGATGCCCTGCTCGCGCTCCGCCTCGAGCCCGTCGACGAGCCGGGAGAGGTCGCCGCCTGCCGCCGCCAGCTCGTCCTCGAAGGCGCTGCCGGTCTCGACCAGCAGGCGGCCGAGCAGGGTCGACTTGCCGTCGTCGACCGAGCCGCAGATCAGCAGCCGCAGCAGCGAGGTCTCCGCGCCCTCACCCATGGTCAGAAATAGCCCTCGCGCTTCTTGCGCTCCATCGCGGCGGTGCCGTCGCGGTCGATGAGGCGTCCCTGTCGCTCGGAGACGCGCGACGCGCGCATTTCGGCAAGGATGTCGTCGATGCTGACGGCGCCGCTGTCGATCGCGCCGGTGAGGGGGCGGCAGCCCAGAGTGCGGAAGCGCACCGTCCGCTCCGCCGCCGTCTCGCCGGGCCGCAGATCGCGTTCCTCCTCGATCACGATCAGCATCCCGTCCCGCTCCACGACCGGTCGCGGCGCGGCGAAATAGAGCGGGGAGACGCGGATCCCTTCGCGGCCGACATAGGTCCACACGTCCGCCTCGGTCCAGTTGGAGAGGGGGAAGACGCGGAAGCTCTCCCCCGCCGCCTTGCGGGCGTTGTAGAGCCGCCACAGCTCCGGCCGCTGGCGGCGCGGGTCCCAGCGGTGGCCGGCGGCGCGGAACGAGAAGATCCGCTCCTTCGCCCGCACCTTCTCCTCGTCGCGGCGCGCACCGCAGAGCGCGGCGTCGAAGCCGCCGGCGTCGAGCGCCTGCTTCAGGCCGTCCGTCTTCCAGAGGCGGGTGTGGACGTCGGAGCCGTGGTCGAAGGGATTGATGCCGCGCGCGTCCGCTTCGGGATTGCGGTGGACGATGAGGTCCATGCCCGCCTCGGCGGCGGCCCGGTCGCGCAGCCCGTACATGTCGGCGAACTTCCAGCGCGTGTCGACATGGAGGAGCGGGAAAGGCGGCGCGGCCGGCGCGAAGGCCTTGCGGGCGAGGTGGAGGAGGACGGAGCTGTCCTTGCCGGCCGAATAGAGCAGGACGGGCCGCGCGCATTCGGCCGCCGCCTCGCGGATGACGTGGATCGCCTCGGCCTCGAGCCGCTGGAGGTGGGTGAGCGTCATCGCGCCCGCACTCTTAAGCCGGGCGCGCGCGGTTGCAACTTGGCGCGGGGCGGGCCATCTCGCCCGCCATGTCCACTCCCCCCCTCAAGGCCGTGATCGTCCCGGTCACGCCGCTCCAGCAGAATTCCACCCTCTTGTGGTGCACCAGGACGATGCGCGGCGCCTTCACCGATCCGGGCGGCGACCTCGACCGGCTGAAGGCCGCGGCGCGGCAGCACGGGGTGGAGGTCGAGAAGATCCTCCTCACCCACGGCCATATCGACCATTGCGGATCGGCCAAGATCCTCGCCGACGAACTCGGCGTGAAGATCGAGGGGCCGCACGAGGACGACCGCTTCTGGATCGCCCGGCTGGAGGATGACGGCCGCAATTACGGCATCACCGGCAAGACGTTCGAATCGGACCGGTGGCTGGTGAACGGCGATCAGGTGACGGTCGGGGAGCTCACCCTCGACGTCTATCACTGCCCCGGCCACACGCCGGGCCACGTCGTCTTCCACCACCCCGAATCGAAGCTCGCCATCGTCGGCGACGTCCTGTTCAAGGGCTCGATCGGACGGACCGACTTTCCGATGGGCAACCATCAGGACCTGCTCGACGCGATCGTCACGAAGCTGTGGCCGCTCGGCGGCGACACCACCTTCGTGCCGGGCCACGGCCCGGTCAGCACCTTCGCGGCCGAACGCCAGTCCAACCCGTTCGTCGCCGACCGGGTGCTGGCGCGGGGCTGAGCGCTAGCGCTGCGCCGCCGCCGCCGCGTAGGTGACCGGCGCGGGGCGCGAGCGCTCCAGATAGGGGAGGACGAGGGCGTAGGCGGCGAGGGCGAGGAGCACGAGCATCGTTACCACGATGCCGATGCCGCGCAGCTTGTTGCGCGGCTTTCCGTCCATCCCGAAGACGTGGAGGATGCGGGCGAGGATGAAGACGATCCCGGCCGCCCACAGCCACAGCTCCGAGCCGCGGGCGAGCTCGATCAGGGCGAGGAGGATCAGGAAGAAGGGCGTATATTCGACGAAGTTCGAATGCGCCCGCATCCGCGCGGTCAGCGCCTCGTTGCCGCCGTCGCCGATCGAAACCTTGTGCGCCATGCGCGCCTGGCCGACGCGCCAGGCGATCCAGATGTTGAGCAAGGCGGCGGCGCCGGCGATGGTGAGCGTGATCGGCAGCAGCATGGGTCGGTCCCTCCCTTGGGTTCGGCCAAGCGCTGCCACGGCGCGCGAACGCTTGCAACAGCGGCGAAATCCGCTATAGGCGGCACCGCTCACGCGAGCACCCCGGCCGCCACGGCCTGCGGCCGATCCGGCCGTCGATCGTGTCCGCCGCGCTTGCGACATCGAAAACCCATGTGAACTGGAACAGGTGCCAGGATGGCCGTCCCCAAGAGAAAAACCTCGCCGTCGAAGCGCAACATGCGCCGCAGCCATCACGCGCTGAAGCCGGTCAACTATCAGGAATGCCCGAATTGCGGCGAGCTGCGCCTGCCGCACAATCTGTGCGCCGCCTGCGGCCACTATAACGGGCGTGAAATTCGGCCGGTCGAAGCCTAAGACCTTACGAACCTGAGCTTCGGAGGATCGCAACCGGTGGGCAGTGGGCCACGTATCGCAATCGACGCGATGGGTGGAGACATCGGCCCGCAGGTGATGATCGCCGGTGCCGCGCTCGCGCTCGAGCGGCGCGACGACCTGTCCTTCCTGCTGTTCGGCGATGAGGCCGCGATCCGCGCTGAGCTGAACGGCCGCCCGGCGCTCGCCGCCGTGTCGGACGTCGTCCACTGCCCGGACATGATCACCGCCGAGGACAAGCCGAGCCAGGCGATCCGCCGGGCCAAGACCACGTCGATGGGCCAGGCGATCCACGCCGTCAAAGCGGGCGTCGCCGGCGCCGCCGTGTCGGGCGGCAATACCGGCGCGCTGATGGCGATGTCCAAGCTCGCCTTGCGCACCATGCCCGGCATCGACCGGCCCGCGCTCGCCGCCTTGCTCCCGACGCTCGGCGAGAACGATCTCGTCATGCTCGATCTCGGCGCCAACACCGAATCGGATGCGCGCAACCTCGTCCAGTTCGCGGTGATGGGCGCGGCCTATTCGCGCGTCGTGCTCGATCTCGCCCGGCCGCGGGTGCAATTGCTCAACATCGGCACCGAGGAATTGAAGGGTACCGACGAATTGAAGGAGGCCGCCGCCATCCTGCGCGAGGCCGAGGATCTCGGCATGCGCTTCGAGGGCTTCATCGAGGGCGACAAGATCTCGCGCGGCGACGTCGACGTGGTCGTCACCGACGGCTTTTCGGGCAATATCGCGCTGAAATCGCTCGAAGGCACCGCCCGCTTCGTCACCGACCTGCTGCGCCGCGCCTTCACCAGCTCGATCCGCTCCAAGATCGGCTTCCTGATCTCGCGGCCGGCCACCGAGCTGCTGAAGCACCATCTCGATCCGAACAACCACAATGGCGCGGTCTTCCTCGGTCTCAACGGGCTGGTCGTGAAGAGCCACGGCAGCGCGAACGACAAGGGCGTGGCGAACGCCATCCGCGTCGCGGCGCGGATGGTGCGGGAGGACATTACGCGCAAGATCACCGAGGATCTCGACCGGGTCGCCGCCAAGCGCCCGAACGTGGCGGCGCAGTGAGCGGCCCCGCAGCCCAGGTACCGGCGACCCGCCGCTCCGTCATCCTCGGCACCGGATCGGCGCTGCCGCCGCGCCGGGTGACCAACGCCGAGCTCGCCGAACGGGTCGACACCACCCACGAATGGATCGTCGAGCGCACCGGCATCGAGGCGCGCCACATCGCCGGCGACGGCGAGACGACGGCGACCCTCGCCACCGAGGCGGCCGTGAAGGCGCTCGCCGCAGCGGGGGTGGCGGCGGACAAGGTCGGGCTGATCGTGCTCGCCACCGCGACGCCGGACCAGACCTTCCCAGCCAGCGCCACCCGCGTCCAGACCGCGCTCGGCATCAACGACTGCATCGCCTTCGACGTCGCCGCCGTCTGCACCGGCTTCCTCTACGCCCTCTCGGTCGCCGACAACATGCTGAAAGGCGGCATGGCCGATTACGCGCTGGTGATCGGATCGGAGACCTTCAGCCGCATCCTCGACTGGGAGGACCGCACGACCTGCGTCCTGTTCGGCGACGGTGCCGGCGCGCTGCTCCTCAAGGCGGAGGAGGCGCAGGATCGCGGCATCCTCGCCACCAGGCTCCACGCCGACGGGCGGCACAACGATCTGCTCTATGTCGACGGGGGCGTCTCGACGACGGGCACGGTCGGCAAGCTCAGGATGAAGGGCAGGGAGGTTTTCCGCCACGCCGTCACCAACCTCGCCGACGTCCTCAACGAGACTCTGGTCGCCGCCGGCCATACGCCCGGCGAGGTGGACTGGGTGGTGCCGCACCAGGCCAACAAGCGGATCCTCGATGCCACGGCGAAGAAGATCGGCCTCGATCCCAGCCGCGTCGTGGTGACCGTCGACCAGCACGCCAACACCTCCGCCGCCTCCGTCCCGCTGGCGCTCGACACGGCGGTGAAGGACGGCCGGATCAAGCGCGGCGACCTCCTCGTCCTGGAGGCGATGGGCGGCGGCTTCACGTGGGGCGCCGCGGTCGTCCGCTATTAGGCCCGCTTCGGCGACAGGCGAATTGCACTAGGCGGTAACCTGGTTTATGCTTTTCCATCGATCCGGGGGGAAGGAACAACGAATGGCAGACGCCGGAATCATCAGGCGCACGGGCGCTGGAACCCTGACGAGGGCGGACCTCGCCGACGTGGTCCACCGCGAAATCGGGCTGTCGCGCGCCGACTCGGCCGGAATCGTCGAGCGCATCCTCCACCACATGTGCGCCTCCCTCTCGGACGGTGAGAATGTGAAGATTTCCGGATTCGGCAGCTTCATCCTGCGCGACAAGGGCGAGCGGGTCGGCCGCAACCCAAAGACCGGCGTCGAAGTGCCGATCGCGCCGCGCCGCGTCCTCACCTTCCGCGCCAGCCAGATCATGCGCGAGCGGATCGCCAGCGGCGACTGAGCCGGCGATGGCGCAGCCCGGCGGCAAGAGCGATCAGGCCTTCCGGACGATAGGCGAACTGGCGGCCGACCTCGGCGTGCCCCAGCACATATTGCGCTATTGGGAGAGCCGCTTCCCGCAGCTGCGCCCGCTGCAGCGCGCCGGCAACCGGCGCTACTACCGCCCGGCCGACGTGGCGCTGGCCCACCGCATCCACCGGCTGCTGAACCAGGACGGCTACACGATCCGCGGCGTCCAGCAATTGCTCGCCAGCGGCGCGGAGGACGGGGCGGACCAGAAGGCGCCCGCCGCGCCGGCCGCCGCCACCGTCCCGACGCTGCCGGTCGAGGAATTGCGCGCCATCCGCACCCTGCTGGCCGAGGCGCTGGAGAGCGCCTGAGGCGCGGCGCCGTTTCACGGCCGTTCTCCCGAACGTCTCGGCGCGAAGGTGCTTCTACGTCCCGTCCGGTCCCAGTTCGGGGTCGAGGTCGCGGGGGCGGATGAAGCGGGTGATGGTGGCGGTGCCGTCCGCCACGTCCGCCCAGCGCTCCACCGGCAGCGACAGCTCGGCGAGCGTGCCGGTCGGATATTTGATCTCGACCTCGGCGCGCAGCCCCTCGCCGCCGCCCTGCGACAGGCGCAGGGCCAGCCTCTCCAGCCCCGGATTGTGCGCGACGAGCAGCAGGCGCTCGACCGCGGCCGGCGTCTCCCGGACGATGTCGAGCAGGGTGTCGGGCGCGGCGAGGTAGAGGCGCTGGTCGTATTCGGGGTCGAGCGGGCCGAAGGCGTCGGCGACCTCGTCCAGCGTCTCGACCACGCGTCGCGCCGGCGAGGCGACGACCCGGTCGAAGCCGAGGCCGAGGCGGCGCATCTCCCCGGCCACGGTGCGCGCGGCGCGGCGGCCGCGGGCGTTGACGGGGCCCGGCCGCGTGCTAGGCTCGAAGCCGTCCGCCATCAGTCCAGGGGTCGTCCATGCGCGTTCTGCATC